>WGMW01000015.1 GCA_016124845.1 Flavobacteriales bacterium | reverse complement strand
TGGGCTTATAAACATTGAACACATAAATATGAAGGACTGACGACTTCCTTGCTGAATAGACTTTCAAGCACCTCTTTTCGGTTGTCTGATCGTTCAGTTTTTGTTTCCCCGAGGAACGAGGGGCCTCCAACAACCACCGTTACAGAAACAGGCACTGGTAGTTACATCCTTCGGCCGTGAGCTCCCTTCGGTCGGTTCCTATCGTCAGCGAAACAAACCGTTCCAGTTTCCCCGAGGAACGAGGGATCTCAAACTCAACAAAACAAACTACCTTACGAACATGAAACCGATAGGTTCGCACAACTATTTCGTTTACATCGTAACGAACAGATCTAAAAAAGTACTCTACATCGGAATGACGAACCATCTACAGAAACGTTTGGAGGAACATCATCAGAACGCACTTGGCCCAAAGTCAAGCTTTGCAGGGAAGTACAACTGCTATTTCCTCCTCTACTGGGAGCATTTTCAATTCGTGAATGATGCCTATGCCAGAGAAAAAGAATTGAAAGGCTGGCGAAGAGAGAAGAAGGAAAAGCTCATCACAGATTTCAATCCCAATTGGGATTTTCTGAACGATTCAATTCAAGAGTGGTAGCCCTCCCCTGCTTCCCCGAGCGTAGCGAGGGGCCTCCAACAACCACCGTTTCAGAAACAGGCGCTTCCTATCGTCAGCGAAACAGGCGTTGGAAAGTGAAACAAACCGTTCCTGCTTCCCCGAGCGCAGCGAGAGGCCTCCTCAAACGAATCAAAAACAAACGAAACACCTCCTTTCGCTTAGCTTCGTGCCATGAAAAAGATTCTCCGAATCCTCCTTGTTTCAGCCGTGGTCATCTATGTGGCACTATGTGTTCTGCTGTATGTGGGTCAGGAGAAGCTTATCTTCTTCCCGCAGAAACTGAGTGAAGACTACACCTTTCAACCGAGCTGGCAGGCAGAAGAGGTGGAGATCACCGCCTCTGATGGCACTCCGTTGCACGGGCTCCTTTTCAAGGCCGATAGTTCGAAGGGGCTTATCTTCTACCTGCATGGCAATGGTGGTTCCTTGGCCGGGTGGGGTTCTGTGGCGCTCAGTTATCTGCCGTATGGCTACGATGTGTTCATGCTCGATTACCGTGGTTATGGCAAAAGCAAGGGAGAGATAAGCGGCCAGGCCCAGTTCTTTGATGATGTGCAGCAGGCCTATGATCGGATGCGGAAGCTGTATGATGAACAGAAGATCATCGTGTTGGGCTATTCCATCGGTACAGGACCCGCAGCGCATCTGGCCACAGAGAATCATCCGCGCATGCTCATGCTGCAGGCTCCATACTACAGCTTGGTGGACATGATGGAGCATACCTATCCGTTCGTTCCTACATTTCTGCTCAAGTACAAGCTGGAGACCTTTAAGTATGTGCAGCACTGCGAGGCTCCCATTGTCATCTTTCATGGAGATGCGGATGAGGTGATCTACTACGGTTCTTCCGTTAAATTGAAACAGTTGCTGAAACCCACGGACAAGCTGATAACGCTACAGGGACAGCGACATAATGGAATCACGCTGAATCCGCAGTACTTGAAGGAACTGGAAACGGTTTTGGATTGAGGTTGTCCGAACCGTACCTTCGCACCGTCTTCAGTTTATGGTGAACTGCTGACAAGCTTGAGGAGCCGCAAAACCCGTCACAGGTGGAGCGGCTTCTTGTTTTCTACAGGTAGGGTTCAACAGAAGCCTTCAATTCCTCGATAAGCTCCGCATCCATGTATCGGTATTCGTCAGGGATGTGCAACACGATGATGGAATCCTCTCCGATGCTGTCGGGAAACTTCTGTCGGATGATGTCATGGTGCTTCTCCTCCATCACAAACACCATATCGGCCCAATCCAGCATTTGCGAATTGAGTTTGAGGCGGGCGGAAGATGCTGTTCCTGCCGAGCGCACCTGATGCTGTCCGTGGTTCTTGAAGATGGTTTCTGCCGTGCGGCTACGCCATTCATTTCTACTGCAGACAAACAACAGATTCATAGCTGATCCACGATCTGTCGGCAAACGTGACGCCAGCGTACCCGTTCGGCTTTCAGGGCATTGTCGCGGTTACAGAGCAGCACGATCACCACTTTCTTTTCGGGCTGCACATAGATCTGCTGCTTGTACATGCCATCGGCCAGAAAATCGCCATAGGCCGCTTCGCCTATGTGCCACAGGTAGTTGTAGCCGAAACTGCTGCCGTTGGTGGTGTCGCGGCTCACGGAGCGTTGCACCCATTCTGCTGGTATCACCTGCGTCCCGTTCCAGTTACCGTTGTTCAGGTAAAGCCGCCCGAACTTGGCGTAGTCCAAGGCTGTGGCCCCCATGCAGCAGAAGGTCTTGTCCTCCCCTTTCTTGTCGCGCGTCCAAAGCGCATCCGAGCAAGCGTGCATCGGCTTCCAAAGCTTCTCGCTCAGGTATTCAGAAGGCACCATTCCCGTAGCGCGATGCAGGATGATGCCCAACAACTGCACATCCAAATTGATGTATTCCTGATAGGTTCCTGGTTCGTGTGCAAACTCCACTTGCTTCAATGCCTTCAGCACATTATTGCCGTAGTAGATCTCGGCATCTATTTTCAGTTTGAGTTTGAAACCCGAGGTCATGTTCAGCAGATGTTCCACCTCCAGCTTCTCCGAACCTTCCACATCTTTCAGTTCGGGAATGTAGTCCACCACCTTATCATGTACGCTTTTAATGTGCCCTTCATCAATGGCAATACCTACCAATGCAGAAGTGAATGACTTGGCCACCGAATAGGAAGCACCAAGGTCAGCGGCTGCGGTCTTCTGTCCGTAGAACTCATACAGTAGCGTATCGTTCTTGATCACCACCATGCTGCGCACGGGACGGGAAGCATTCAGCTCATCCAACGTAACGAAATACGGACTTCCACTGCTCCAATCCGTTACACGGAAGTTCTTCATCACGCCCTTCACATCTGGGTAAAACTCAAAGCAATCATCGCTTGCAGTAATGGGATTGGAAGGAAAACGATGAATGTCGTTATGATCGGGGAAACCGAGGAACACGCCCCGCATCAAGGCGCAGCCTGAGAAAAGAAGACAAAAGACAGTGAGGACAAGGAGAACAGGACGGTACTTCACGCTACGAATATCGCTCTTCCAGAATTTTCAGATGATGCTCCATGTGGTAAATGGTGAAGTAGAGCATCTCGCGAAGCGTAAGATTTCCGATGAGCGGATGCGGCACCGCGGTCCTGTCCAGATTCTTCTCCGACCATTGATGCACCTGATTGGTAAGCACACTCACTTCCTCACGGAAACGCTCCACCAGCACTTCGCGCTCCTCTTTTTTCACCTCTCGCGGAACGTACTCGCCTGTGGCCTTGCCTCCTCTTTCCAGCGCTTGCTTGTACGCGTTTATCACCTCCTCATAAGAGCGGCTCGGATGTTTGGCCTTCCCGAATTTCCACACCAGCAGAATGCGCGGGTAGCCCATGCCCTTTCCCAATGGCTTGGTGCTTTTAATGAGATGCAACAGATGCTGCCCTGCCGTCCAAGCACCTTCTGGCGCATATTCCATCTTCTCTATCGGCTTATCGAGAAACCAGCTCCTCAGTTGTTTCGACTGCTTTTCGAGCTGATCGATGATCTCCTTCTTGGTGTATTCCATAGGTCTTAAATCTATAGGATTTCCTACAAACCCAACCATTCAAAAACGAACATTCATTTTTTACCGCTGATTATCAGTCACTTACAAATTAATATGGTACTTGGTTTTGCATAGTACCATATTTATCACATACATTTGTCCCAGTACTTTGCATTGCAAGGTATTGTAAAGAAGAGAGAAGATGAACATTGAGAGAATAAGATCGCAGATGCGAAAAGGGGTACTGGAGTACTGCATTCTCTCCATTATCAGCAAGGAAGAGGCGTATGCTTCCGACATTTTGCAAACGCTGAAGGATGCAAAGCTGATCGTGGTGGAAGGCACACTCTACCCGCTGCTGACGCGGCTCAAGAATGATGGGCTGCTGAACTACCGATGGGAAGAAAGTACCAGCGGACCACCGAGAAAATACTACGCGCTGACAGAAATGGGTCAGAAATTCCTGAATGAAATGGACACTACGTGGAATGAACTGGTTGAGGCGGTGAGCCGCACAACCGACAAAAGCAAAAAACGATGAACAAGACGATAACCAGTAACATAGCAGGCTACGTTTTTCATATTGATGAGAACGCATACGAAAAACTTGAAGCGTACCTGAACACGATACGCAGCTATTTCAGCGAATCGCAAGGCCGCGATGAGATCATAACCGACATTGAGGCCCGCTTGGCGGAGATGCTGCACGAGCGCATCGGTGACATGAAGCAGGTGGTAACGCTTGCCGATGTGAACCATGTAATTCAAGTGATGGGACAGCCAGAGGCTTTTTTGGAGGACGACCCTGAGGAAGCCACTTGGAGCGAAAAGAACAGTTCGCGCAGCGCTGGACCGAGAAAGCTGTTCCGAGATCCTGACAACCGCATTGTAGGTGGTGTTTGCTCAGGCGTTTCGAGCTACTTGGGCATCGATGATCCCATTTGGCTGCGATTGGCCTTGGCGCTGACCATTATATTCTTTGGAACGGGTGCGTTCATCTACTTCATCCTTTGGATCATCATGCCCGAAGCCAAAACAACGGCCGAAAAACTGCAAATGCGGGGGGAGTCGGTGACCGTTTCCAATATTGAAAAGCGAGTAAATGAAGAGTTGGAGACGGTCAAGAACAAATGGAACGATCTTCATGGAAACTCGCATGGCGGACGAAGGGTCGGAAATGCCATTCACCGTGCATTGACCTTGCTTGGCAGCTTGGCCGTGCTGATCCTTAAATTCTTCGCCAAGATCTTTGGATTCGTGTTTCTGGTGGGGGGCGTCACAGGCTTTGCGGCATTGGTTGCACTTGGGTTCGGTTTCCCTACCATCATCAGTCTGAGCAACGATGGTCTGATCAGTTCGATCGAAGCACAGCAGATCCTTCACAATATTGTGGGCGGAACGGGAATGATGGCCTTCATTTATCTGGCACTCATTCTCATCTACGGCATTCCGCTGTTGGCACTCACCTATGTGGGGCTGCGTCTGCTTTTCAATTTGCGTAGAAGACCACGGGGCATCGGACTCGCATTCGTATCCCTGTGGATCATCGGGCTGATCATGTCCCTTGCCATCGGAGGCATCATTGCAACGGATTTCATCAGTGAGGGAATTGACACGGAAACCGTGGAACTGAACCTGACAACCGATCCAGACCGTGTGATTCACTTAGGCATGAACAACTCGTTGGGAGATGATGAACCTACATTCGGTGTAGATATCTTCAACCTCGACCTGATGATGGCACCCAACTCGGACAGGATCTATGGGAAGCCTGAACTCGATATCAACATCGCCAAAACAGGTGGCCCGAAACTCGTGATCAAGCGCAGCGCGCGTGCCAATAAAAAGCAAGAGGCCATGCAGCGCGCCAACAAGATCGATTATGGTTTCGTAGCGTCAGACACGTCCATTCTCTTCAACGGTTATTTCACCATTCCTGAAGAAGAACTGTGGAGAACACAGGAACTGGATCTGGAATTGCTGCTGCCAGTTGGCTACACCATCTACTTGAGTGATGACATGATGCGCATCATTTACGACATCGACAACGTTACCAACACTCGCGATAGCAAAATGGTCGGTCGCAGATGGATCATGACACCTGATGGCTTGGCCTGCGTGGATTGCGAAGGATTGGATGACCCGAAAACCTCTGTCCACAGCGGTGTTCATTTGGATGTGGATGTGAACATCAGACAGCTGGAAGACAAGGAACGGGAACTGGAACGCGCCAAAGAAGAGTTGGAACGTGAGATGGAAAAACTTCAGGAAGAATTGGATAAGGAACGCGAGGATAAGGAGGAAGATGTGGACGAGGAAGCCTCCTCTGATTCGCAGGAAATTCTGCTGAAACGGGTGATCAACGCCACCTATCAAGTGGGTTCTTCCTTGTACAGATCCGTGCAGATCTCCTATCCAGGATAAACGTTTTTCATTTGGTTTGGAGAGGGTCGCTTTCGGGCGGCCTTTTCCTGTTTCATATAATTGATAATCAATTACTTATGATTTAACAATACTTCACCATACTTAACATCGGTTGGCGGTTTTTAACATCTGATCATCTGACCTTGGTTCCATCATTTAACCAAAACAGAAACCGTCATGAAAACAGCCTTTCTCTCCACCATTCTATCCATTTCCATACTCTACGCAAACGCTGTGGGCAACGGTGCATGGATGCATTTCAACCAAGGAAATTCTCCACTTCCATCCAATTCCATTACGGCCGTGCAAACGGTAGAAGATGGCGTTTGGGTCGGCACCGATGCGGGACTCGCCTTCTACGATGGAACGGACTGGAGCGTCTTCACCACCGAAACCTCCGCCCTTCCCCACGATCAAATTCACGATATCTATAAAGATGCGCAGAACACGGTTTGGGTGGCAACCGATGGCGGCATCGTTAAGATCACCGACATCAACTGGGAGATTTTCACGGAAACAAACTCTGGACTTCCATCAAATCTCACCCGTTCCATTTCATCCGATTCCGAAGGAAACATCTGGGTCGGCACGTGGGGCAGCGGCCTCGCCAAGATGACAGGAAACGATTGGACCGTTTACAACACGGGCAACTCAAACCTTCCTTCCAACGGAATTTTTGTGATTGAGCTCGACCAATTGGGGCATCCGTGGATAGGAACCTACAACGGTGGCGTTTCCTACTTCGATGGACAGAATTGGAACACGTACAACATGTCAAACAGCGACCTTCCGAACAATCAGGTACGCTGCATCACATTCGACCAAGACGGTGCCATCTGGTTTGGAACGGACGATGGCCTGGCACGCAAAGACGCAAATGACAACTGGCACGTGTACAACTACCAGAACATCGGCTACAGTTTCCACAACGTGTTCGAAGGCGTATGTCAAGCATCTGGCAAGAAGTTCTTCGCTACGAATGGAGGCGTCATTCAGTTCAATGAGCAGAGCTTCCATGTCATCACCGCGCAGAATTCAAATCTTACATCGAGCAACATCCGTTGTCTCAACTTCGATTCCGAAGGAAATCTGTGGCTCGGCACGGCCAACGATGGCCTCGAACTCTTCCTTCCAGAAGGTTCAGTCGGTATACACGAAGAAGTTGCCACAAACCCCATCAGTATTTATCCGAATCCAGCCGAGAATGAACTCCAATTGCTGCAACCGCTCAGCAGTTCTGGAAAATCGGAACTCATCATCTCAAACAACCTTGGCCAAGTGGTCATTCAGCAGCAGCTGACACAGAATGGTGCAGCACCACATCGGTTAGACATCAGTTCATTGAACCGAGGGAATTACTTCGTTACGGTTGTTTCCGACCAAGGAGTTTCCAGTTCAAATTTCCTGAAACTTTAACCGAACCAGCAGGTCGAAGAAGGTCGCCCGTCAAGCACGAGGCGGCCTTTTTCGTATATTCGCAAGCCCTAAAAACGGGTGTAGGAATGACGGAAGAAGACGTAAAAACGAACTCAAAAAAGGCACTTAGCAAGGATGAATTCAAGCAGGAAGTTCTGAGTGATTTCCGCTTGGCCCTGGAAAGTCGTCAGGCCAGTTTGATCGGACGGAAAGAGGTTCTTACAGGAAAAGCCAAGTTCGGCATCTTCGGAGATGGAAAGGAGATTGCACAGATCGCGATGGCTAAGGCATTTCAGAACGGTGATTTCCGTTCTGGGTACTACCGCGATCAAACCTTCATGATGGCTTGCGGATTGCTCACCATTCAAGAATTCTTCGCGCAGCTTTACGCTCACCCAAGTTTGGAGGCTGATCCATCATCTGCCGGTCGTTCCATGAACGGCCACTTCTCTACCCGCTCTATCAACGAAGATGGTTCTTGGAAGAATCTGATGGAGCAGAAGAACAGCGCATCCGACCTCTCGCCAACTGCGGGTCAAATGCCACGTTTGCTGGGGTTGGCGCATGCTTCCAAAATTTATCGCGAGAACAAGGAATTGTATCAATTCACGCAGTTCTCCAACAAAGGAAACGAGGTTGCTTTCGGAACCATTGGCGATGCCAGTACATCCGAAGGGCATTTCTGGGAAACCATGAATGCAGCTGCGGTAACGCAAGTTCCTTTGGCCATTTCTATTTGGGATGATGGTTACGGTATTTCCGTTCCGAAGAAATATCAGACCGTAAAAGAGAGTATTTCTGAGGCGTTAGCTGGTTTTGTAAAGGAGAATTCAGAAACGGGAATCCGCATCTACAAGACCAAAGGTTGGGATTACGCGCACTTGGTCAAAACCTACGAAGAGGCGATTGCTTACTGTCGCAAGGAACACGTTCCAGTGCTGATACATGTTGAAGAAGTAACACAACCGCAAGGCCACTCGACTTCTGGTTCACACGAACGCTACAAGAGCAAAGAGCGTTTGGAGTGGGAAGCTGAATTTGATGGCATCAAGAAGCTTCGCGAGTTTATTATCGAGAAAGGAATCGCTACCTCTGAGGAATGTGATGAGATTGAGAAAGAAGCTGCCAAAACCGCTCGCGACCAAAAGAACGCAGCTTGGAAAGCGTTCATTTCTGAAATTGAAGCAGAGCGAGATGAGGTAATTGCCATGCTCGAAAAAGCAGGTCTTTCAGAACTCTCGAAAGGACTGAATACTGGTTTTGCACCAAGCAGAAAAGAAGTAATTGGCACAGTGCGCAAAGCCTTGTTGCAATTGAAAAACCAAGATGACTCGGTTCGTACTGAATTGAAATCATGGTTGGACACACAGAAGCAACTGAATAAGGAACGCTACAACAGCTACCTGCTGAGCGATACTCCAAACAGCGCCACCAAATTGGAAGCCGTTGCGCCAGA
The DNA here is from genome assembly GCA_016124845.1 of Flavobacteriales bacterium. Taxonomy (NCBI): domain Bacteria; kingdom Pseudomonadati; phylum Bacteroidota; class Flavobacteriia; order Flavobacteriales; species Flavobacteriales bacterium. Next base: position 234,986 of record WGMW01000015.1, on the reverse strand, counting down.
ATATGATGCGGACGCCAAAATGATTGACGGCCGTGAAGTGCTGCTGCAAAACTTCGATGCTATATTCTCAGCCCGTCCGGAAGCAGTTGCATTCGGGGAAGATCTTGGAGGCATCGGTGGTGTGAACCAAGGTTTTGAAGGCCTTCAGAAGAAATTCGGAGAACATCGAATTTTTGATGTCGGCATCCGCGAAGCCAGCATCATGGGACAAGGAATAGGTATGGCGCTTCGTGGCCTTCGTCCAATTGCCGAGATCCAATACTTGGACTACCTACTTTATGGTTTGCAGCCGTTGAGCGATGACCTTGCTTCACTGCAATACAGAACCAAAGGAGGTCAGAAATGCCCGATGATCATCCGCACACGCGGTCACCGATTGGAAGGGATTTGGCATGCGGGTTCTCCAATGGGAATGATCATTAACGCGTTGCGGGGTGTTCATGTTTGCGTTCCGCGGAACATGACGCAAGCCGCAGGATTCTACAACACGCTTTTGGCATCAGATGATCCAGGATTGATCATTGAGCCATTGAACGGCTACCGAACCAAGGAAAAACTGCCATCGAACCTTGGAGCATTCAGAATACCATTGGGTACTCCCGAAATGCTTCGAGAAGGTTCGGACATTACAATTGTCACTTATGGTTCTTGTGTGAATTTGGCCATTAAAGCTTGTGATGATTTGGCTGACGCTGGCATTTCTGCAGAGCTGATAGATGTACAGACTCTCCTTCCGTTCGACACGAATCACTCCATTGTTGAATCACTCAAGAAAACCAACCGTTTGTTGGTCATTGATGAAGATGTTCCCGGAGGTGCATCGGCTTACATTCTACAGAAGATCGTAGAAGAGCAGAAAGGTTATTTCTACTTGGACAGCGAACCCAAAACGTTGACTGCTCAGGCACACAGAACGGCATACGGAACGGATGGCGATTACTTTAGCAAACCGAGTATTGAAGACATGGTTGAAGCAGCTTATGCCATTATGAGTGAAGCTGATCCGAACAGATTTCCGAATATTTTCGGATGATGGATATGACATTTTATTGCCACAGAAACACAGATTTTCACGGAGTCTTCACAGATAAACATTCTTTTGTTCTGTGATTTCTGAGTCTCTTTGGCTCAATCATGTTTAACTGTCATTGATGGACAACCGAATAACCGAATCCAGTTCCAACTACGACAACTTGGAACACATGTCGGTCAACGAACTGCTGACCAACATTAACCGCGAGGACAAGACCGTTCCGTTTGCCATAGAAAAAGCCATTCCACAGATTGAAAAACTGATTGCAACGGTTATTTCCAAGATGGAAAATGGCGGGCGTTTGTTCTACATCGGAGCGGGAACCAGCGGCCGTTTAGGAATTGTAGATGCATCCGAATGTCCGCCTACGTATGGTGTTCCGCACGGATTGGTGATCGGTATTATTGCTGGTGGCGATTCTGCCATTCGCAAAGCGGTTGAGTTTGCTGAAGACAGCGAAACACAAGGCTGGAAAGACCTTCAAGAACATGACATCTCAAATAAAGATGTGGTTGTGGGAATCAGTGCTTCGGGAACTGCACCATACGTAATAGGTGCATTGAAAGAATGTAGGGCCAATGGTGTGACAACCGGTTGTATTTCGTGCAACAATAATTCACCGATGGCGGCTGCATCAGACTTTCCTATCGAAGTGGTTGTCGGGCCAGAATTCGTAACTGGAAGTACGCGTATGAAAGCGGGAACAGCTCAGAAACTGGTTCTGAATATGATCACCACCACAACCATGGTCAAGCTTGGCCGCGTGAAGGGCAACAAAATGGTTGACATGCAATTGAGCAACAACAAATTGGTGGACCGAGGCGTTCGGATGATCATGGACGAAACAGGTGTGGAACGTACCATCGCGGAGCAGTTGCTGAACGAGCACGGAAGTGTTCGCAAAGCGGTAGATTTTCATTTCGCACAAAGACGCGAAGACGCAGAGTAAACAAATTTGTTCATCACATAATTCATCATTAAAACACATTTCAGCGTCTGACCATTTCTCCCTTTTGGGGAGATGCCGTAGGCAAAGGGGTTTTCATCATGCATTCCATCGAACCATATTATCGCTGGCGCGATTACTACATCGCAGCGGAAGACATGCGCTCACCATTCTTTGGTCGCGAGTACAGTGAATTCGAATTCACCGATCACATCTACGATTTCGCACTTCATCCGCAATGGGACAACATGGATTCGCCCACGCTTTTCCTGAAAGTGCTGTACGCAGATTACGAGCAAGGTTATGCCATCATTGAATTCATTGGCGAGTGGAACGACCTGCTGTACAACGACATCATGTTGCTGAAACGCGACATCATCGAAGCCATGATGTACGAAGGAATCAACAAGTTCATTCTCATTGGTGAGAACATCCTCAACTTCCATTATTCGGATGAAGAATACTATTCTGAGTGGTTCGATGAGGTGGAAGACGGTTGGATCATCGGCCTCAATTTCCGCGACCATGTGATCCGCGAAATGCAGCAGGCGCAGATCGATTACTACATCAATTTGGGTGGTCTATTTCAGGACATCAACTGGCGAACATTCAGCCCAAGCCGCCTTTTTGAGGTGTGTGACGAGTTGGTTTCGAAAAGATTGCAGGCCTGATCGCTTGCTGCGCCAACGCTCAAAGCTATCTTCACCAAATCATTTATTGCGATGCGCGAGAGAGACACAGAACAGAATATGATTTTTGGCATTCGCCCAGTGCAGGAAGCCGTTGAATCCGGGAAGGAAATTGAACGGGTTTTCCTTCGCAAAGGCTCCACCAATCCAGGCGTGAATGACATCAAGCGTAGCCTGAAGCGATTGCGCGTTCCGTTTCAGGAAGTTCCGCAGGAAAAGCTGAGCCGACTTACACGAAAGAACCACCAAGGTGTGGTGGCGCTACTCTCTCCTATCGAGTATCAGGAGTTGGAGAACGTGGTGCAACGATTGTTCGAAGAAGGAAAAGAACCTCTGATTCTTGTACTCGACCGTGTTTCTGATGTCGGGAATTTTGGAGCTATTTGCCGTTCGGCAGAATGTGCTGGCGTAGATGCGATTCTCATTCCGACCAAAGGAAGTGCGCAGGTCAATTCGTTTGCAGTAAAAAGCTCCGCTGGTGCCATTTTCAATATTCCGATCTGTAGAACCGGACACATTCTATCGGAAGTTCGTCAGTTACAGGAGAGCGGACTTCGCATTGTGGCTGTCTCCGAGAAAGCAGATCAAACGATTTACGAGGCGAATCTTTCTGGGCCTTTGGCTTTGATCATGGGTTCGGAGGAAGACGGAATCGGTGATGGACTGATGGAATTGGTGAATGACCACGTGAAAATTCCGATGGTTGGGAATACGGGTTCGTTGAACGTGTCGGTTGCGACAGGAATTATCCTTTTCGAGCGTTTACGCCAGAACTCGAAAAATGGGTAAGACCGAAAAGGTCATACTCGGCATTATCCTATTCGTAGGAGCTGCGCTCCGTGTTTACAATTTCTGGGATTTCTCGCTCTCCAACGATGAGTTGAGCGCCTTGGCGCGATTGAACTTCAATTCATTGCGAGACCTTATCATGGAAGGAGTCCGTATCGATGGTCATCCGCCTGCGGCACAGGTCGTTCTCTGGTACATGACCAAATGGTTCGGAAACAGCGTTTTCGTAGTTCGGTTACCCTTTGTTCTGGCAGGAATCGCCTCTGTCTATTTCATATTCCGCGTAGCGAAAGAGTGGGTCAGCACTTCAGCGGGTCTGCTCAGTTCGGCAACGTTCGCAACACTCATCTTCCCTGTGCTTTACAGTAGAATTGCTCGGCCGTATGCGCTCGGAATGTTGTTTGCCTTGATGGCGGCCTTCTTCTGGATCAGAATCGTGAAGGAGAAACATAGCCTCGCTGATTATTTCTTGCTTGCGCTGAGTTTGGCCTTGTGTGCCTACTCGCATTACTTCGCTGCTTTTGTGGCGGCCATGCTGGCCGTTTCGGGAACGTTCCTTATCAAGGGAAGGAATCTCCGGAATTACTTGTTTGCCTTGGTCGGAGCTTTCCTGTTATTCCTCCCTTACATCCCGATCTTCTTGCACCAACTCAGTTTAGGCGGTGTAGGTCAGTGGCTCAGTAAACCTGAAAACGATTGGCTTTGGGAACACATCCGATACGTTTTCAATGATTCGTGGATTGTTCTCATCATCATTCCAATTGCTGGTATTTCTGGCTACTTCCTCTGCAAATCCAAGAAATCCTTCTTGAAAATTGGGCTTCCGCTGATTTTCTTCCTCGCTCCCTTTGTGGTTGGCTTTGCCTATTCTAAATGGGTGAATCCTGTGCTTCAGAACAGCACGCTGCTCTTCTCATTTCCGTTTCTGTTGGTGTTCATTTTTGCTGGATGGAACGATGACAGACCGAAGATCACGACAGCAGCATCAATTGTACTTCTAACCGTTTCGTTTTCGAGCACCGTTTTCGAAAAGCAGTTTTTCCGAACGAATTACTTCGGTGTTTTCAAAGAATTGGCCGTTGACGTGATCGATTGGAACAAGGAAGTAAATTCCAATGCCTTGCTCATTGGCGACTTCAATCATCCCTTCTACATCAACTATTATTTGGAGAGAAACGAGCCGTTGAAACTTTCACTCTATCGAACAACCGATGAAAAGGGTCTGGCAGAACTGAAATCGCTGGTGGATACTTCTTCCAACGAATACGCCATTTATGCGTGGTCAACGATAAATCAAGTTCCCGAAGTGGAGGCCATCATCCGAGAGAAATTCCCCATTGAAGTAAAACGCGACACGTATTTCAATTCTGAAGTGGTGATGTTCCGAAAAGGCGTGTCGGAATTCTCGTTCTCTGAAAAACTGAACTTCGAAAAAACAGACAGTTGGAACGTTAATCCCGATGCTGTTCAGCAAGATTCAACTGGCATCAAATACATTCAGATGACAGGCGAAAATCTATTCGGACCGACCTTCCAAACCTCCGTCCAGCCGTTGATCGATAAAGGCGTTTCGGAAATCGTTGTTCGAATCACCTGTTCTGAGATCAGCGAAACGAGCGGCATCCAACTCGTGTACGAACAGTCGAACGGAGACGACCGATATGTCTGGGAATCAGACCCTTTTGCACGGCAGTTCAGTTCTGGTGGACCGAACTGGGGCGTATTCAGCTATAAACTCAAATTGCCTCATGGCGATGTGGACATGCTGAAAATCTACCCGTGGTCTGCGGATGGAGAATGGGTTAATCTCTACTCGATGGAAGTAGGCTTCCGTTAGAGGCGCATGCCGATAAGCAGCGTGTCGTCCAACTGAACAAGGTCGCCTTTCCAGTCGTCAAACGTGCGCTCCACCTGCTTCAACTGCCTTCGCGGACTCAGTTCGTGTATGTCGAAAAGGAGTGAGCGGAAATTATCGTACTTGAATTTCTTACCAAGTGGGCCACCGAATTGGTCGGGATAACCGTCCGAGAAGATGTATACCATGTCACCTTCCTTCAGTTCGAACGTGTGATTGGTAAAAAGTCGAAGGTCGTCCATCTGCGCCAGCCCAATGGGAAACTTATCGCCTTTGGTCTCGATCAGTTTGCCATCTCGCATCACGTAAAGCGGATTGTAAGCACCCGCGTACTGTAGCTGCCTATTCTTGTAATCGACACAGATGAGGGCAATGTCCATTCCGTCCTTGATCCCCATTTCCACCGTTCCGCCCTGCTGCTTCAGCATGGAACTTACGCTTCGGTTCAACGAATCAAGGATCAATGCGGGCGTGGTCAGACCTTCTTCACGCACAGCCGCATTCAGGGCATTGTTCCCGATGATGGACATGAACGCGCCTGGCACTCCGTGTCCCGTACAGTCCACGGCCGCCACCAGGATCTTCTCATCATATTCCATCAACCAGTAGAAATCGCCACTAACAATATCACGTGGTCGGTGAAAGACAAACGACTCGGGAATGGAGCTTCTGAAACGCTCTTCGGATGGAAGAATCGCTTCCTGAATAAGTCGTGCGTAATGGATGCTGCTGAGCAGGTCTTCATTCCGTTCGTTCAGCTGCGCCAATGCCTTGCTGACACGGTTCTTTGCCTGATTGAGCTCGATGGAACTCAGTTCGATGGCACGCTGAAGCAGCGCCAAGTTCTCCTCGTAGTGATCGTAAGCGTCACTTATAATAGCCAAAAGGCCCTCCATCTCTTTCGGGATGGGGGCACCTCTCAGATATTTGCGTATCTGTCTATTGAGTAACTTGCTGTTGTACACGGTTATACCTCGGCAAAGGTCGTAATTGTCATTGTTTGATTATGCAACTCACAACGGGCCGATTCAACAACAGGCGAAATTTCTCCGTAAGAATAAAATCCAGTAATAGTAGTTCCATTTCCCAATACTGATTGAACAGCCTCGACTTCCTCGTCAATTCGTTGCCCTAAGATAAGTTTCCTACCGACACAACTGATCAAAAGAGCCAGTTTTTCACCAGAACCTCCTCCTTTTTGCGTGGTGTGTTCAGCGGCAAGATTGGCACCTTCGATCAATTTGTCGAAGTTGGCCTTCATCAATCTCACGTAGCATCCTTCGGGAATATCGCCAGCGAAGGTCATGCTGTTCTGCTCCTCATCAACACCGAGAACTGTTCTTACAATCGTGTCCGATTCTTCATCGAATTTCAAACCCAGCGGAAAAAGCAGCGCGGAACCAGGGAGTTCCGAAGCCTTATCGCCCAGGTACATTTTGTAAAGTTCCAATGCCGACTGACCATCCAGTTCATAGAGAACATTCCCTTCCGAACGCGTCACCAAACGCTCCGCCCCGAAGTTGTCCCAACCTCCTACCGAACCGTAACCGACCTCAATGTCGCTTCCGTAAAAACCAACCGCTACGATCAGGTTTTCCTTCGGTGGGCCGTCCAAACCGACCAATGTCTTTTCGAAGTTGGCCGCATCTCCTGCCAAGCCTCCCGTGCAGGGAACTTTCTCGTCCAACGTGGAATTGACACCTTTTACGATCTCGCTTCCGTTCACGTGCAAACCGTCCGAAAGCAGAAATACGTGCGACAGTCCTTCGCCTTTCAATTCGTTGGCCAAACGAACTCCAGCATCAAAACTGCTCTTGGCATCATTGATATCCATGGAAGTGACCTTGATGCTCGTCTTCTCGAACTCGACTGCCGTTACCGCCAAAGAATCGTCATATACAAGATCCTCCAATATCTCTCCAGACGTGCTTCCCATCAGGATGTGAGCCGATGGATACATCGACTTTATCTCCTCGAATTTCGATGCGTCTTCCAATAATTTTCTGGCACCGAAAACAAATACGAGATTGGCTGTTTCGCCAATGTCCTCGATCTTGATCTCCTGCCAACCGCCTTCCGCAGTCCATTGTCTTTGTTCCGTCTTCATGATTGCTGATCAATAAGTAGCAGATGAACGGTGAGCATTATTCAAGGTTACGAATAGACCGCAATCATCAACCTATTCGGACAAATTCACACATATCGGAAATTGACGATACGTGATTCACGTAAATGAAGTGCGTAAATTGGAAGGGTCAGATGATTCCGTACAACGATGCACCTTTGATCCCAAGTCGGTCAACCCGCTTTTCCACTTCGGGATCTTTGATGAGCGGAGGCGCATGATGGGGTTTTATCCGCGCATCAAAAACCACAGAACCTGTGCAGCCCCAGTGTTTGTTTTCAATGAACTCCCCTACTCCGTGAATGTCGTGTGAAGGATTGCTGCGTGTGAAGGTGACCCACAGGAAATTGTTCAGCGTTCGAGCAACGAATTCGCTGTCATCGACCAAAACAATCATAGGAAATCCTTCAAGATTCCTTTGCTGAGACTCCAAAACTGACGTCAGCTTTTTCACATCAGACCCATCTGAATATTTGTTGGATTCGATGGCCAGAACGCCTTCAAAAACCACCTTCGGATTCTTGAACCCATCGGGAAGATTCAACTCAGGAACTTCCGTGGCTAATTCTCTCTTTTTAGAACCGACAGCAGCTACCACCAACTTGGAACCGCTGTTCAGATCCGTTCCGCTGTAATCGAGCGTATCGATGGTCGTTCTGGTCTGAAAATGCAGATCGCGCGTTGGATCAAATCGCTCTAAAACGTATTTGAAAAACGCCTTTTCGTCTTTAGAACTTGGCGAATTCTCATCTTTTGCAATGATGAAAAGGAACTTGGCCAATGACATCTGATTGAAACCCAAAATGGCATTGGCTGTTGTGAGCAATTCCTGCGGTTGCTTCACTTCCAAATAAGGCGTGTAGCGCTCACTTCCAACCGCCAAAAGCAACGGATGAACTCCCGCAGCATCAACAGCATTCACTTCGTGCAATCCAGGAATGGTCTGCGGAAGAATAGCTCCCGTGATCTCGTGGATCAACGCACCGAAACTGGTGTCTTCCTGTGGTGGCCGACCAACCACCGTAAACGCCCAAATTCCATTCTTCTTGGCAAGAACTTTTTTCACCCGCATTAGCGGGAAATCGTGCTTCAGACTATAGTAACCTAAGTGATCACCGAACGGTCCTTCAGGTTTGTTTTCCATGGGATAAACCTCACCGAGAATGACAAAATCGGCATCCGCAGAAACGGTGAAACCATCCTGCTTGAAATAGCGGAAATTCCTACCACCCAACGCACCTGCAAAAGCAACCTCTGGTAATCCTTCTGGCAATGGCATTACAGCTGCAAACGAATGTGAAGGCGGTCCACCAACGAACACGGCCACTTTGAGCGGCTGCCCCGCGTTGTTACTTTTGGTCTGATGAATCCCGATGCCGCGATGCAATTGGTAATGCAGACCAATTTCCTTGTTCTGCACATAATCGTTTCCACCCAACTGAACGCGATACATTCCCAAGTTGGAATTCATGATTCCTGATCGGTCAATGTCTTCCGAATAAACTTGCGGCAGCGTTACGAACGGACCGCCATCATCTGGCCAGCATTTTATCTGCGGCAGATCGGAGATAGAAACTTCCTCGAAACTGCTCTTCCATTGAAAAGGCAATGCGTCAATACCTCCTTGTAAGGCGGAAATGATCCAAGATGGATTCTTCATGAGGAGCGATGGGTCGCCTTTCATCTGAACCAAACGCTTCACTCTTTCCAACGAATCGCGGAAAATGAATCGGCTACGCTCAAGAGACCCGAACAGGTTAGAAACCGCGCGATACTTGGAGTCTTTCACATTCTCGAAAAGCAACGCTGGGCCGTTGTTCTCAAAAACCCGCAAATGGATGGCGGCCATTTCCAAATTCGGATCGACCTCTTCGGTTATCCGAACCAAATGACCGTGCTTTTCAAGGTCTTTGACACACTGCTCAAGCGAACGATATCCCATCTGTGCGAAAATAACCACAAGCAGCGCGACTTGTTTAAATTCGCTCGATGTCACGTTTCTTCCGTTTTCCGTACGTACTTGCCACCATTGTGGTACTTGGAATCGCATTGCATTGGAGCATTTGGCAGTTGGACATCATGGGAATTCATGCTTGGCGACAAACGCAGACCATGACGGTTGTCGAGAATTTCGTCTTCGAAGACATGAATATTCTGAACCCACGCATCAACTCGCGTGGCGATGGCGATGGCATTTTCCGAATGGAATTTCCGCTGATGCAATGGGTTTTCGCATGGTTTTACCGTCTGTTTGGAGATAATCTGACAATTGCCCGTGCGCTCACATTCATCATTTCCATTTTCAGCGGCATCGGCTTTTACCGCCTGCTGAAAGCTTACGGTCTTTCCGATACCGTAAGTTCAATCGGCATGTGGTGTCTTTCGTGGTCGCCTGTATTCTTTTATTACGCTGTAAATCCGCTTCCAGACAATCTTGCGCTTTGCTTCGGCATTTGGAGTCTGAGCTTTCTGAAACGGTATCAACAAAACGGTTTGGTTCGCCAATTGGCTGGTTTCGGCATCTTCTTGGCATTGGCCACAGCGGTCAAACTGCCCTTTATTCTTTTCGGTGCTGGATACATTCCTGTGTTCATTCAAAACCTGAGAAAATCTCCAGCTAAATCCATTCTGCATGCGTCAATCCTTATCGCAACCATGCTTCCTGCTATTGCTTGGTATGCTTGGGTGATTCCGCAATGGAAGAACACGGCTTTGATCGGTGGCGTTGGAGCCGAGGCGTCATTCGATTCCGCATCTGCATTCAACAACATTTGGGGCGTATTTCATTCGCTACTTCCCGAACTCTTCGTGAACTATGCCGCTGTTCTGTTTTTCATAGTAGGTTTTATCGTGCTCTTTCAGACAAAGGACTTTTTGAAGCTTTACGCTTCGGAAATATTCATCTTCGGATCTGTACTGCTGTATTATCTCTACGAAGTGAACATGATAGGAATGGCGCACGATTACTACCTGTTTCCTTTCCTTCCAATCATATTCTTACTGGTAACCGCTGGTGCAAAACGGGTCATTCTCAGCAGACAGATGTGGCTCCGATACGTTGGGTTGATCGCATTGCTGATACTTCCGTTGACGGCTTACTTGAGGGCCATTGGACGGTGGACTCCGATGGGAAATGAAAAAGCCATTCTCGAACACAAAGAAGAATTGCGGAATCTGATTCCTGATGATGCATTGGTCGTGGTAGGAAATGACCCTTCTACTCACATTTTTCTTTATCACATACATAAAAAGGGATGGACGTTTGAGCAGGATTGGCTGACCACCGAAGAGTTGAAAGACCACATTGAGCACGGTGCAAAGTACCTCTACTCCAACACGGATCATGTGAGAAAATCAGAAGGAATCAGTCAATTCTTGGAAGAACCGATCTTCGATAAGGATGGAATCACGGTTTACCCGTTGAAGCGAATCAGCGATTCTTGACGTACCTCATCGTCTTGCCAAGGAACTGGGCTTCCTCGCCAAGCAACTCTTCAATACGAAGCAACTGATTGTACTTAGCGATACGATCAGAGCGAGATGCAGAGCCTGTTTTGATCTGCCCCGTTCCCAAAGCCACAGCAAGGTCAGCAATGGTCACATCTTCGGTTTCACCAGAACGGTGGCTCATAACGGAAGTATATCTGTTAGCTGTAGCCATTTTTACCGCATTGATGGTCTCAGTCAGCGAACCGATCTGGTTCACTTTCACCAAAATTGAGTTGGCCACACCATTCTCAATTCCTCGGCTCAGACGCTCCACATTTGTCACAAAAAGGTCATCGCCCACCAGCTGAACTTTATCTCCGATCGTGTCTGTCAGTTGCTTCCAACCATCCCAGTCGTTCTCATCCAAACCGTCTTCAATCGATACGATCGGATATTTCGAAGACCAATCTTTCCACAAAGAAACCATATCAGAACTGCTCAGTTTTTCGCCTGATGACTTGTGCAGATGATAAACACCTTCATCCTTCAGGTAGAACTCAGAAGAAGCAGCGTCCATAGCCATGAAAATATCTTCACCTGGACGGTAACCAGCATTCTCAATTGCCTTGAGAATAACCTCAACCGCCTCATCGTTCGACTTTAAATTCGGGGCAAAACCACCTTCATCTCCAACGTTTGTGGAATAGCCTTTGTCGTGCAGTACTTTCTTTAGATGATGGAACACTTCCGTTCCCATTCTCAAGCACTCCGAAAATGAACTCGCGCCAGCGGGCATGATCATGAACTCCTGAAAATCGATACTGTTATCGGCATGCGAACCACCGTTGATGATGTTCATCATCGGAATCGGAAGCAAGTTCGAATTCACTCCGCCCACATAACGGAACAGCGGTTGACCAGCCTCTTCAGCAGCCGCTTTTGCCACAGCCATCGAAACTCCCAAAATGGCGTTGGCTCCCAAGTTGCTCTTGTTGGCCGTACCATCCAGATCCATCATTCGCTTATCGATGAGATGCTGATCGAACACATAGCTTCCTGTAATGGCTTCAGCAATCGCACCGTTCACATTTTCAACGGCTTTCAGCACTCCTTTTCCAAGAAATCTGCTTTTATCGCCATCCCGAAGCTCCACTGCTTCATGCTCTCCTGTAGACGCTCCTGAAGGAACCGCAGCTCTTCCAAGAACTCCGTTCTGTGTGATTACGTCAACTTCCACGGTAGGATTTCCTCGCGAATCCAATATCTGACGGGCAACAACTTTAGCTATGTAGGTCATTCTTCGTTGAGTAGTGAATTAGATTATCAGTTAATTCAAATCAGGCAAGAACCATCTTCATGTTCTCTACAAACTGATCAAACAGATAGCGACTATCGTTCGGTCCTGGCGATGATTCTGGGTGATATTGCACACTGAATACCGGACGACCTTTCAATCGCAAACCTGCAACTGTATTGTCGTTGAGATGTACATGCGTGATTTCAATATCAGCATGGTTCTCACATGCTTCGCGATTCACCACAAAACCGTGATTTTGGGATGTCACTTCGCATTTGCCTGTTTCAAGGTTCTTGATCGGATGATTGATGCCACGGTGACCGTTGTGCATCTTGTAAGTCGGAATTCCCTGACTGATGGCCATCACTTGATGACCGAGGCAGATTCCGAAAACCGGAATTCCAGAATCGATCATTTTGGTAACGGTTTCGCTTACCGCTGGCATGGCTGCAGGATCGCCAGGGCCGTTAGAGATCATAAATCCTTCAGGATTCCATTCCATGATCGTATCGAATGGCGTGTCCATCGGGAACACTTTCAGGTAGCAACCTCGTTCAGCAAGGCATCTCAAGATGTTCTTCTTCACACCAATATCAAGAACCGCCACACGATGGTCTGCATTCTCATCTCCGTAGAAATAAGGCTCTTTCGCGCACACTTTGGATGAAAGCTCTAAACCTTCCATAGAAGGAACTTTTTCCAATTGCTTCTTCAGAACTTCAACATCCAACTCTTCAGATGAAATGATGGCGTTCATGGCGCCTTTATCACGAATGTGTTGAACGATGGCTCGTGTATCCACATCGGAAATTCCAACCACTTGGTTTTCTTCGAAATAACCTTGGATGTTGTCAACTCCTCTTGGTCGGCTGTAAACCTTTGAGAAGTATTTACACACCAATCCGCTGATCTTCATTCCTTCCGACTCAACGTCTTCCGGACTTACGCCATAGTTTCCTATATGAACGCTTGCCGTAACCATGATCTGACCGTAGTAAGATGGATCGGTGAAAATCTCCTGATATCCGGTCATTCCAGTGTTGAAGCAGATCTCGCCTGTGGTCGTTCCGATCTTGCCTGCCGCTTTCCCTCTGAAAACTGTTCCGTCTTGGAGTAATAGGATCGCGTCAGGTCTGTTCTGGTATTTCATCTGCTTTTGGGTTTGGGCAAAATTAAAAAAGGACGAACCGTAAGCGGCTCGTCCTTCTGTCAACTTTTAAACACGTTTTGAAAATCAGGCTTTTTTCTTTTCGTCTCCGCCTTCTTCTTCCTTTGCAGCTTCATCAGCAGCCGGCTCTTCCGCCTTGGCTTCTGGAGCAGCTTCTGCTGGTGCAGCCTCTTCAACTGGTGCCTCTACAACTTCTTCAGCTACTTCAGCCTTTGGCTCTTCTGCCTTTGCTTCAGCCGCTGGAGCAGCTTCCGCTTTCTTAGCAGCACCACCAGTACTTCTGCGGCTTCTTCTGCTACGCTTCGGCTTGGCTTCTTTCACCAACAGCTCGTTGAAGTCAACCAACTCGATCATCGCCATATCTGCGCTATCGCCCAAACGTGTTGGCAACTTGATGATGCGTGTGTAACCACCTGGACGATCAGCAACTTTCGGAGACACTTCACGGAAAAGCTCCGCAGTAGCCTCTTTGTCTTTCAAGTAGCTGAATACCACTCTACGTGCATGCGTCTCATCAACCTTCGACTTGGTGATCAACGGCTCCACGTAAGAGCGTAGTGCTTTCGCCTTGGCTACAGTTGTAGTGATTCTTTTGTGAAGAATCAATGAACTGGCCATGTTTGACAGCATTGCATCGCGATGCCCTTTCTTTCTCCCTAAATGGTTAAAACCTTTCCTATGTCTCATTTCAATAGTTCAATGTTCAAGGTTCAAAGTTCAATCGCAAGAACTTGAAACTTGAGGCTTTTATTAATCCTCGTCCAGTCTGTATTTCGCAACGTTCATTCCGAAGGTCAAGTTCTTAGAGTGAACCAGATCCTCCAACTCTGTCAAAGACTTCTTACCGAAGTTTCTGAATTTCAATAGATCGTTCTTGTTGTAAGAAACAAGGTCGCCCAACGTTTCCACGTCAGCTGCTTTCAAGCAGTTCAATGCACGAACAGAAAGATCCATATCAACCAATTTGGTCTTCAACAATTGACGCATGTGCAACGCGTTCTCATCGAATTCCTCCGCTGGCTTTTTCACTTCAGTCTCCAAAGCGATCTTCTCGTCAGAGAACAACATGAAGTGGTGAATAAGGATCTTGGCAGCTTCTTTCAATGCATCCTTCGGATGAATAGAACCATCCGTTGTGATCTCCATCACCAATTTCTCGTAGTCGGTCTTCTGCTCCACACGGAAGTTCTCGATAGAGTACTTCACATTTTTGATCGGAGTGAAGATGACATCGATAGCAATGGTTCCAACTGGAGCGCTTGCTGGCTTGTTATCTTCAGCAGGAACGTAACCACGGCCTTTATCAATTGTAAGGTCCATGTTCAGTTTTACTGACTTCTCCATGTGGCAGATAACCAACTCTGGATTCAATACTTGGAAACCTGTGAGGAACTTGCCGATATCACCAGCGGTCAATTTATCCTGTCCTGAAACAGAAACTGTAACACGCTCATTTTCCTGCGTATCGATCTGACGCTTGAAACGTACCTGCTTCAAGTTAAGAACCATTTCAGTCACGTCCTCAACAACTCCAGAAACGGTTGAGAACTCATGCTCTACACCATCAATACGGATTGAGGTGATCGCAAATCCTTCCAATGAGTTGAGAAGGATTCTTCTCAGCGCGTTACCGATAGTGATACCGTAACCTGGCTCAAGTGGACGGAATTCGAATTCTCCAACACGCTCATCTGAGTTGAGCATGATGACTTTATCAGGTTTTTGAAAATCAAGTATTGCCATGATTATTTGATGCCTTTTAGCAGTTATTACTTAGAATACAATTCGACAATGAGCTGCTCATTGATGTTCTCAGGAATTTCTTCGCGAGTTGGATAGTGCATGAACTCTCCTTCCATGTTTGAAGGATTCCAGCTCAACCATGCGCTATCGCACGAGTTGGCAGCAAGCGATTCGCTGATCGCTTCCAATGACTTCGACTTTTCGCGGACCGCGATCTTCTCACCTGGTCTGATGGAACGTGAAGGAATGTTACAAACCTCACCACCGACAGTTATATGACGATGCGTTACCAACTGACGGGCAGCTGCACGAGAAGGAGCAATTCCCATTCGGTAAACCACGTTGTCCAAACGAGCCTCGCACAATTGCAACAGCAACTCACCTGTAATACCAGATTTGCTTGATGCCTTGTGGAAAAGGTTCTCGAACTGACGCTCAAGCATACCGTAAGTGTACTTGGCCTTTTGCTTCTCCATCAACTGAACACCGTAGTCAGACTGCTTCTTTCTGCGTCTGTTGTTACCGTGCATCCCAGGAGGATAGCTTTTCTTCTCCAAGTACTTATCCGGTCCGTAGATAGCCTCTCCGAACTTTCGTGCAATTTTCGATTTTGGTCCTGTATATCTGGCCATTTCTTTATTCTAATGCGTGCTTAAACTCTTCTTCTTTTCGGTGGGCGACATCCGTTGTGTGGAAGTGGCGTTACGTCTACGATCTCGCTAACTTCAATTCCACTTGCGTGAATGTAACGGATAGCCGACTCGCGACCACCGCCTGGTCCTTTCACAAACACCTTTACTTTTCTCAGACCAGCCTCATACGCAACCTTGGCGCAATCGGTAGCTGCGGTCTGAGCAGCGTAAGGAGTGTTCTTTTTGGAACCTCTAAAGCCTTGCTTACCAGCAGACGACCAAGAGATGACTTCTCCTTTGTTGTTGGTAAGAGAGATGATGATGTTGTTGAAAGTTGCGTTGATGTGCGCTTCTCCAACTGCATCGACCTTAACGGTTCTTTTTCTTGTAGTTTTTGATGTCTTTGCCATTTCCTCGAATTATCGAAGTCTATTATTACTTGGTTACCTTCTTCTTGTTGGCAACAGTTTTTCTCTTTCCTTTTCTCGTACGAGAGTTGTTCTTGGTCTTCTGTCCACGAAGTGGAAGACCTGAACGGTGACGGATACCACGGTAGCAACCGATATCCATCAATCGCTTGATGTTCATCTGGGTAAGAGAACGAAGCTCACCTTCCGTTTTGATAAGGCCGATAGCCTCACGGATAGCAGCTTGCTCATCGTCTGACCACTCTTCTACTTTCTTGTCACGGCTGATGTTTGCACCGTCAAGGATTTTCCCTGCGGTTACTCTACCGATCCCGTAGATGTAGGTAAGGCCGATTTCGCCTCTCTTGTTCTTTGGAAGATCTATTCCTGCAATTCTTGCCATTGTACTTATTCTATACAGTTACGTAAAGGCTATTAACCTTGTCTTTGTTTGAACTTCGGATTCTTCTTGTTGATCACGTAGACGCGTCCTTTTCTCTTGACGATCTTGCAATCTGCACTTCTCTTCTTTACTGATGCCCTGACTTTCATCTTGCAATTATTTATATCGGTATGTAATACGTCCTTTTGTAAGATCGTAAGGACTCATTTCAACTTTTACTTTATCTCCTGGTAGAATCTTTATGTAGTGCATTCGCATCTTTCCTGAAATGTGGGCTGTGATCACATGCCCATTCTCCAACTCCACACGGAACATGGCATTTGATAGTGCTTCCACTACGGTGCCGTCCTGTGATATAGATGCTTGTTTTGCCATACGCTTCCTCTAACCTCTCTCCTTTTATCCGGCCATGCTCATTGAAGAGCGACCTTTGATTCTACCTGACTTCATCAATCCGTCATAGTGACGCATCAACAAATGACTCTCGATCTGCTGTAGTGTGTCGAGCACCACACCGACCATGATCAACAATGATGTTCCTCCATAGAACTGTGCAAACTGAGCGTTCACTCCAAAGATCATCGCAATGGATGGAAGGATGGCAACGATTCCAAGGAAAATAGATCCCGGGAGCGTAATACGCGACATGATCGTATCGATGTACTCTGCCGTCTTCTTCCCAGGCTTCACTCCAGGAATGAAACCTCCAGTGCGTTTCATGTCTTCCGCCATCTGATTCGGGTTGATAGTGATGGCCGTATAGAAATACGTGAACACGATGATCAACAGGAAGAAGGTGATGTTGTATGCAGGACCCGTGAAATCTGAGAATGCAGTAACGAACCAAGATGCACTATCGCCAGCAAAACCACCCAATGTGATCGGCACGAACATGATCGCTTGCGCGAAGATGATCGGCATAACACCAGCAGCATTCACCTTCAAAGGAATGTACTGACGTGTTCCTCCTTGTGGCAACGCCTGACGACCAGAGATGGCAGCCCGTGCAACCTGAACTGGAATTCTTCTGGTTCCCTGAACCAACAGAATGGAGAAGACGATCACAAACAGCAGCACAACCAATTCAATCAAGAAGATGACAAGTCCACCACCAGACTGCTCCAACTTGGAGAAGAATTCTGCGATGAATGAGAACGGCAATCTCGCCATGATACCCACCATGATGAGCAATGAGATACCATTTCCAATTCCTTTATCAGTGATACGCTCACCCAACCACATGACGAATACGGTTCCTGTGATAAGAATTAACCATGCGGTGAACCAGAACAGACTTGGTGATGTCAAGAAAGCATCTACAGGCAATTGCGACTGAAGGTTTGCAATGTACCCTGGTGCCTGACCAGCCGTGATAAGGATTGTCAGGTAACGTGTGTACTGATTGATCTTCTTTCGTCCGCTCTCTCCTTCTTTCTGCAATTTCTGCAAAGCTGGAACCGCCATACCTGCCAACTGCAACACGATGGATGCAGAGATGTAAGGCATGATACCCAATGCGAAAATGGAAGCGTTTGAGAACGCACCACCCGAGAACATGTTCAACAGACCGAGAAGACCGTCTGAGGTCTGTGCCTGAAGTGCACCCAATTTAGATGGGTCCAAACCTGGCAACACCACAAACGAACCCACTCTGTAGATCATGATGAAACCCAAGGTGTTGAGAATCCTCGTCCTTAGGTCATCGATCTTCCAGATGTTCTGAAGTGTATCTATAAATTTCTTCATCTACCCTTATAGCGTAACAACTGTTCCTCCAGCTGCTTCGATTGCACTTACTGCTGTTTTAGAGAATCCGTGTGCTGACACCTCCAATTTGGCTTTCAGCTCACCTCTTCCCAAGATTTTCACCAACTCGTTCTTGTTGGCAAGTCCGTTTTCGATAAGAACCTCAGGAGTGATAGCCGATACTTTCTTCTCGTCAGCCAACTTCTGAAGTGTATCCAAGTTGATACCGTGGTATTCTACTCGGAACGGATTCTTGAATCCGAACTTCGGAACGCGTCTTTGAAGTGGCATCTGACCACCTTCAAAACCTACTTTCTTCTTGTAACCAGAACGCGACTTGGCACCTTTGTGTCCACGTGTTGATGTTCCACCGTGACCGCTTCCTTCGCCTCGTCCGATGCGTTTTCTACTCTTGGTAGAACCTGCTGCTGGTTTTAGATTATTCAGAGCCATTGCCTAATTCGTTGTTCTGTTTATTCTACTACTTCTACCAAGTGACCTACCGCTTTTACCATTCCCATGATCTGCGGAGTGTTCTCGTGTTCAACCACCTGGTTCATTTTTTTCAATCCCAAAGCCTGAAGAGTCTTCTTCTGGCGCGCAGTTCTGTTGATTGCGCTTCTTACTTGCTTTACCTTGATCGTAGCCATTTTACTTGCTCTTTATCGGGATAATTATCCGTTGAATACAACGTCAAGTTTAACTCCTCGCTGGTTCGATACCGCAATGGCATCACGCATTTCGCTCAATGCAAGGAATGTTGCCTTTACCACGTTGTGCGGGTTTGAAGAACCTTTAGACTTTGCCAATACGTTCTTAACTCCGGCAGCTTCAAGAACTGCACGCATTGCACCACCTGCAATAACACCGGTACCCAAAGAAGCTGGCTTCAAGAATACGCGCGCTCCGCAGTACTTGTTCTCTTGCTCGTGCGGAACAGTTCCATTGATAAGTGGCACACGGACCAAGTTCTTCTTCGCATCGTCAATTCCTTTAGCGATAGCTTCAGTAACTTCCTTTGCTTTTCCAAGACCGTGTCCTACAACTCCGTTCTCATCACCAACTACAACGATGGCTGAGAAACTGAAGGTTCTACCACCCTTGGTCACCTTGGTTACACGCTGAATACCAACTACGCGGTCTTTCAGCTCAATATCTGTTGATTTTACTCTTTTCATCTTTTCTCAGTAACCAGATTAGAATTTAAGACCTTCTTCACGAGCACCATCAGCCAACGCTTTCACACGTCCGTGGTACAGGTAACCGTTACGATCGAAAACAACAGTTTCGATACCAGCTTCCTTTGCCTTCTCTGCGATCAACTTACCCACTTTACCAGCGATCTCCGTCTTGGTTCCTTTCTCATCAGCCACTCCTTTCTCTGAAGAAGATGCAGACAATAGGGTTTTACCATCGTTGTCATCGATCAACTGAACATAGATGTCCTTGTTGCTGCGGAAAACCGACATTCTTGGTCTGTCTGCAGAACCCGACACTACGCTACGGATGCGTTTCTTGATCTTTAGTCTTTTATTACTGGTAGCCATTTCCTCTACTTCTTATTTTTTAGCTGCTGATTTCCCAGCCTTTCTTCTGATCTGTTCTCCTACGAACTTGATACCCTTTCCTTTGTAAGGTTCAGGCTTTCTCAATGAGCGGATCTTGGCGCAAACCTGTCCGATCAATTGCTTGTCGTGCGACTTGAGCGTGATGATGGGATTCTTACCTCTTTCCATCGCGGTCTCAACCTTGATCTCGTTTGGAAGAAGAAAAACCACGTTGTGCGAGAAACCCAATGAAAGCTCAAGCTCCTGCCCTTTGTTGCTGGCACGGTAACCTACACCTACCAATTCCAGCTTCTTCTCGTATCCTTTAGATACGCCTTCTACCATGTTGTTGATAAGCGAACGGTAAAGCCCGTGGTAGGCTTTGGTCTGCTTGGCCTCATTCTCACGGACAAGCTCAACGTTTCCATCCTTCACTTCTACTTTGATAGAAGGATCGAAAGCCTGAGTAAGCTCACCCAATGGACCTTTTACTTTCACAACGTTGTCACCAACGGTTATCTCAACTCCTTGAGGTACTACGACCGGTGCTAATCCTATCCTTGACATTGCTCTTCTCTTCTTTCAGTTTCTTAGTACACGTAGCAGAGAACTTCTCCACCAATATGTTGTGCCCTTGCTTCTTTATCGGTCATCACCCCATGAGATGTTGACACAACAGCTACTCCAAGACCATTCTTTACGCGTGGCAATTCGCCCGCTCCGGAATACTTACGAAGTCCTGGCTTACTTACACGCTCCAATCCTTTGATGGCATTCACCTTCGTGTGTGGATTGTACTTGAGAGCGATCTTGATATTGCCTTGAACACCTTCGTCCTCGAACTTGTAGTTCAGGATGTATCCTTTCTCGAAAAGGATCTTAGTGATAGCCTTTTTCACGTTGGATGCAGGAATATCAACCACTTTGTGGTTCGCCTGAATCGCGTTTCTAACTCTTGTCAGATAATCTGCTACTGGATCTGTCATTTTCTTTCGAATAAATCGCTTACCAACTTGCCTTTTTAACACCTGGAATGAGCCCGGCATTGGCCATCTCTCTGAACTGAATCCTGCTGATACCGAAATCTCTCATGTATCCTTTAGGACGACCGGTGATGCTGCATCTGTTATGCAAACGGATAGCAGCTCCGTTCTTAGGAAGTCTTGCCAATGCTTGGAAGTCTCCTTCTTCTTTCAGTCTCGCTCTTTTCTCAGCATAACGGGCAACAAGCTTTGCACGCTTGCGCTCTCTTGCTTTCATTGATTCTTTAGCCATGCTCTTTCTTACTTTTTAAATGGCATTCCGAACTCGGTCAAAAGTGCGAGTCCTTCTTCGTTTGTCTTAGCAGTTGTCACGAAAGTGATGTCCATACCAAGAATCTTGTTCACTTTATCGATATCGATCTCTGGGAAGATGATCTGCTCGGTGATTCCCATGTTGTAGTTACCAGCGCCATCAAATCCTTTAGGGCTGATACCACGGAAGTCACGTACACGAGGAAGAGCGACTGCTACCAATCTTTCCAAGAATTCATACATCTTGTCTCCACGAAGCGTAACGCGGGCACCGATGGCCATTCCCTTACGCAATTTGAAGTTGGCGATGTCTTTCTTAGACTTTGCGGCAACTGCTTTCTGACCAGCGATGGTTGACATGTCGTTCAACGCTGCCTCAAGGATCTTCTTGTCAGCAACTGCCTGTCCAAGTCCTTGGTTCAAGCAGATCTTCTGCAGTTTTGGAACTTCCATAATACTCTTGTACTGGAACTTCTCTTGAAGAGCAGGAACGATCTCGTCCTGGTACTTCTTTTTAAGTGTCGGTGCTGTACTGCTCATCACTTAATTACTTCTCCGGATTTCTTAGAATATCTTACAAGCTTACCATCAACCTCTTTTCTTCCCACTTTGGTGGTTTCTCCTGTTTTAGGATCAACCAACATAAGGTTAGAAATGTGGATGGGTGCTTCTTTCTCCACAATACCTCCGTTAGGATTGGCGGCATTCGGCTTGGTGTGACGCTTAACGATGTTTGCTCCTTCTACCAACGCTTTGTTCTTAGAAGGGAACACTTCAAGCACCTTGCCTTCAAGTCCTTTGGACTCACCGGTCATTACCTTAACGGTATCGTCTTTCTTAATGTGAAACTTTGCCATTGCTTTGCTTCTTGCTATATCAAAGCACCTCTGGTGCAAGTGATACGATCTTCATGTATTGTTTCTCTCTCAACTCACGCGCAACTGGTCCGAAGATTCGAGTTCCTCTCATCTCACCAGCATTGTTCAAAAGAACTACCGCGTTGTCATCGAAACGGATGTATGATCCGTCCTGTCTTCTGGTCTCTTTCTTGGTCCTTACAACCACAGCTTTAGAAACCGTACCTTTTTTAGCGTTACCGGATGGAACAGCATCTTTTACTGTTACCACGATGGTATCACCGATGCGCGCATAACGCTTTCTGGTTCCACCAAGAACCCTGATGCAAAGAACTTCCTTTGCTCCGCTGTTATCAGCTACTTTAAGTCTTGACTCTGTCTGTATCATGGCTTACTTGGCTTTTTCAATGATCTCTACCAACCTCCAGTTCTTAGACTTGCTCAAAGGACGTGTCTCCATGATGCGAACCGTATCTCCGATACCGCAGTCGTTGTTCTCATCGTGTGCATGGAACTTGTTCGTCTTCTTAACGAACTTTCCATACATCGGGTGCTTCACTTTACGCTCAACGCTAACAGTGATGGTCTTATCCATCTTATCGCTGGTAACGACCCCGATCCTTTCTTTTCTAAGGTTTCTTGCTGTACTTTCCATTTCAGCTTATGCTTTGCTCCTTTTAGTTCGCTCTGTCATCAAACGAGCGATCAATCTTCTTGAGTGCTTCAACTCTTGCGGATTCTCAACTGGAGATACCGCGTGATTCATTTTCATCTTGGCAAGCTTCAATCGCTCTTCCGCCAACTTGTCTTCCAGCTCTTCGCCTGACAATTCTCTTATTACTGCGTTTTCCATTGTCTTAAACTCTTAAGCTCCGGTATAATCTCTTCTGGTCACAAACTTGGTTGTGATAGGAAGTTTCTGTGCTGCAAGTCTCAAGGCCTCTTTTGCGATGGTTGAGTCTACACCTTCAATTTCGAACATGATGCAACCAGGCTTCACAACGGCCACCCAATATTCTGGAGAACCTTTACCCTTACCCATACGAACCTCTGCAGGCTTCTTAGTGATCGGCTTGTCTGGAAAAATCTTGATCCAAACCTGTCCTTCCCTTTTCATGTATCGGGTTACCGCAATACGGGCAGCTTCTATCTGACGTGCAGTGATCCACGCACCTTCCATTGCCTTAATGCCAAATGAACCATAGGCCAACTGACTGCCACGATTGGCAAGACCTTTCATTTTCATTTTGTGCATTTTGCGGAACTTCGTCCTTTTTGGCTGTAGCATCTCTTTGCTCTTGTTGCTGTTCTACCTAATTACTTCTTAGTACCACGCTCTCTTCTGGCCAAACGTGCTGGTTTCTTGCTCTGAACCGTTGCGTTAGGTGCCAGATCACGCTTTCCGTAAACCTCTCCCAACATGATCCAAACCTTGATTCCAAGACGACCATAGGTTGTGTGTGCCTCAACGTTTGCGTAATCGATGTCTGCACGGAATGTGTGCAATGGAATACGACCATCTTTGTACATCTCAGAACGCGCCATTTCAGCTCCTCCCAAACGACCACTCACTTGGATCTTGATTCCCTCTGCTCCCATTCTCATGGTTGAGGCAACCGCCATTTTCATTGCTCTACGGAAAGAGATACGTCCTTCCAACTGACGGGCAACGCTATCGGCCACCAAACGGGCATCCAATTCTGGGCGCTTGATCTCGAAGATGTTGATCTGAACCTCCTTGCCGGTGATCTTCTTCAACTCTTCTTTCAATTTATCTACTTCCTGACCTCCTTTACCAATGATGATACCTGGACGTGCAGTATTTACCGTAACCGTGATCAACTTAAGGGTACGCTCTACAATGATCTTAGAGATACTTGCCTTTGCCAAACGGGCGCGCAGGTACTTTCGGATCTTGTAATCCTCCTCAATTTTTGCTGGGGTTTCTTTACCACCGTACCAGTTGGAGTCCCAACCTTTAACGATTCCCAGTCTGTTACCTATCGGATTTGTTTTCTGTCCCATGCGTCAATCAGTTCTTGCTATCCAAAACAAGTGTTACGTGGTTTGATCTTTTTCTAATTCTGTGAGCTCTACCCTGAGGTGCTGTCTGAAGTCTTTTCAATGAACGACCACCGTCAACAGAGATCTCTTTCACGATAAGGTTCGCTGAATCTCCACCGTTGCTCTTCTGCTCGAAGTTTGAAAGGGCAGAAAGCAATAGCTTCTCCAAACGAATCGAAGCCTCTTTCGGGTGCAGTTTCAAGGTGTAAAGTGCCTTGTCTACATCCATACCTCTTACAAGGTCGGCTACAAGCCTCATTTTACGTGGTGATGTTGGCACATTTTTCAATGTAGCGAAGTACTGCGTTTTACGCGCTTCCTTCATTGCATCTGCCATTTCTCTTTTTCTCTTTCCCATTGCTTTAAGCTTGGCGATTCAACAGATCTTACTTCTTACCTTTTGAGTGACCACGGAACGTACGTGTTGGAGAGAATTCACCCAACTTATGACCTACCATGTTCTCGGTTACATACACAGGGATGAACTTGTTTCCGTTGTGTACTGCAATGGTCAGACCTACGAAATCAGGAGTGATCATTGACCTTCTTGACCAAGTTTTGATCACGGTCTTCTTCCTTGTTTCTTGGGCATCAACAACTCGCTTCTCGAGCTTGAAGTCTACAAAAGGCCCTTTTTTAAGTGATCTTGCCATTACCTAATTACTTCTTTCTTTTTTCTACTATGTACTTACTTGAAGCTTTCTTCTTGTAGCGTGTCTTGTATCCTTTAGCAGGAAGACCTTTTCTTGATCTTGGGTGACCTCCGGAAGCCCTTCCTTCACCACCACCCATCGGGTGATCAACTGGGTTCATCACTACTGGACGAGTACGTGGTCTTCTTCCCAGCCAACGGCTACGACCTGCCTTACCAGAACGCTCAAGGTTGTAATCGCTGTTTGAAACAGTACCGATAGTTGCTTTACAAGTAGTAAGGATCATTCGAACCTCACCTGAAGGCATCTTCAACGTAGCGTACTTACCTTCTCTTGCAATCAACTGAGCATAAGTTCCTGCGCTACGCGCAAGAAGAGCTCCTTGCCCTGGACGCATCTCAATGCAATGAACCGTGGTTCCCATTGGTACATCTTTCAGGAAAAGTGTGTTACCAACATCTGGCGTAGCACCTTTACCTGAAGAAATGGTTGCACCAACCTCCAATCCCTTAGGGGCAATGATGTATCGCTTCTCACCATCTTTATATTGTACGAGGGCGATACGTGCGTTACGGTTCGGGTCATACTCAATGGTAAGAACTTCTGCGTTTACACCATCCTTATCACGCTTGAAGTCGATGATACGGTACTTCTTTTTGTGACCACCACCGATGTAGCGCATGGTCATCTTACCAGTATTGTTACGACCACCAGACTTCTTAAGTCCAACTACCAAAGACTTCTCTGGTTTGGATGCAGTAATCGTTTCGAACGTACTGGCAACCTTATGTCTCTGTCCCGGGGTGGTCGGTTTTAGTTTTCTTACAGCCATGGTCTATCAGATATTGCTATAAAAGTCAATGGATTGTCCTTCAGCCAATGTTACGATGGCCTTCTTTACAGCAGATGTACGACCAACGATGAATTTGGTCTTTGTATTTCTGCTTCGCTTCTTGCCTGGAATGACCATGGTATTCACAGACTCTACGTTCACTCCGTACATCTGCTCAACCGCTTTCTTCACGTCCAGTTTATTGGCTTTTCTATTGACAACGAAACCGTACTGACCACGCTTTTCAGCAAGGCCTGTCATTTTTTCGGTTATCAATGGTTTAACTAGAACTTCCATCACTTCTTAGCTTAAACTTTTCTCAATTGTCGCGATTGCACTCTCCGAAAGGAGCAGATTATTCGCGTTTAAAATGCCGTAAGTGTTTAATTCTGAGACAGTTACGACTTTCGCCCCCTTCAAATTTCGGGAGGACAAATATATGTTTTTATCCTGCTCATTCAGAACCAGCAAAGTTTTTTTGTCTGAGAGCTTCAAATTGCCCAAAAACTCAGCGTAATCCTTTGTCTTGATAGCATCGAATTTCAAATCCTCAACAACAGTAATAGCGTTGTCTACAGCCATCTTAGAAAGAGCCGATCTACGGGCAGCTTGCTTCAGTTTTCTGTTCAGTTTGAACCCGTGCTCTGCTGGACGCGGACCGAATACACGGCCTCCACCTCTCAACAATGGACTCTTGATATCCCCGAAACGCGCTCCACCAGAACCTTTCTGCTTTCTGATCTTACGTGTACTACCGCGTACTTCAGAACGCTCTCTTGAACTTGAAGTTCCTTGACGCTGATGGGCCAAGTACTGCTTCACATCAAGGTAGATGGCATGCTCGTTCGGCTCTACACCAAAAACCTCTTTGCTCAACGTCACTTTCTTTGACGTGGCTTTACCTTTTCTATCGACTACTGCTAATTCCATGATCGCTATCTGTTACAGATCACTTTTCTATAATGATGTAAGAACCTTTTGCTCCGGGAACGGCTCCGCTCAACACAAGAAGATTCTTCTCTGCATCAACGGCCAAAACCTGTAGGTTCTGAACTTTAACTCGCTTGTTACCTGTCTGCCCGGCCATTCGAAGACCTTTGAAAACACGCGCTGGGTATGAACAGGCACCGATAGCACCTGGAGCACGCAAACGGTTGTGCTGTCCGTGAGTTGCTTGACCAACACCACCGAAACCATGACGCTTTACAACCCCTTGGAAACCCTTTCCTTTAGACGCTCCGATCACATCCACATATTCTCCGGTTTCGAAGATGTCTGCAACTCCCAACGAAGCCCCAAGAGCAAGACCGTCAGCGAATGGTGTATAACCATGGTTTGTTCTGAACTCGATGAGCTTTTGCTTTGCATCTACCTTGGCCTTATTGAAATGTCCTTTCAATGCGGCAGAGGTACGCTTGTCCTTGCGCTCTCCCGTTCCTATCTGAACAGCCTCGTAACCATCGGTCTCAGTAGTTTTAACCTGAGTAACCGCACATGGCTCTACTTCGAGTACTGTACATGGAATGTTCTTTCCGGCCTCGTTGTAAAGGCTCGTCATTCCTATTTTCTTTCCTATAAGTCCAGACATGACCGTCTATTAATAGTTATACCTCTTCTTCTCCGTTATACCTTGATCTCTACCTCAACTCCACTTGGAAGTTCAAGCTTCATCAATGAATCAACTGTTTTAGCTGTGCTGCTGTAGATATCCAACAGTCTCTTGTAAGAGCTGAATTGGAACTGCTCGCGCGACTTCTTGTTAACGTGCGTTGAACGAAGGATCGTGTAGATCTTCTTGTGTGTTGGCAATGGGATCGGACCATTAACAATGGCTCCGGTGGCCTTTACCGTCTTCACAATTTTCTCCGCGCTTTTGTCAACCAAGTTATGGTCGTACGATTTCAGCTTGATTCTAATTCTCTGTGTCATGATTCTCTTATCAGACTATTGTTAACCTACTTTTTCTCCTTTGACCTTCGCGATCACATCCTCCTGAATGTTCTTTGGACATGGCTCGTAGTGATCGAACTCCATGGTAGAAGTTGCTCTACCAGAGGTGATGGTACGAAGCTGCGTCACATAACCGAACATTTCAGAAAGTGGCACCAGTGCCTTCACTACCTGTGCACCGTTACGGCTGTCCATACCCTGCATCTGACCACGTCTTCTGTTAAGGTCGCCCATAACGTCTCCCATGTTCTCTTCAGGAGTTACAACCTCCACCTTCATGATCGGCTCAAGAAGAACTGGCTGCGCTTTCTTAACGGCTTCTTTGAACGCAAGCTGTGCACAGATCTCGAATGACAACTGATCGGAGTCAACGTTGTGGTAAGAACCATCGTTCAACGTCACCTTCAAGCTGTCCATTTTGTAGCCGGCAAGCACACCATTGTTCATGGCAATGCCGAATCCTTTCTCTACAGATGGAATGAATTCTTTTGGAATGTTACCACCCACAACTTTGTTCTCAAACTGAAGTCCTGTCTTGTCAGCATCAGCTGGACCAACTTCAACCTGAATATCAGCGAACTTACCACGACCACCGGTCTGTTTCTTGTAAACCTCGCGGTGAGAAACAGGAACCGTAATCGCCTCTTTGTAAGTTACCTGAGGAGCTCCTTGGTTACATTCTACCTTGAACTCCCTTTTCAATCGATCCAAGATGATCTCCAAGTGAAGCTCACCCATACCAGAGATAACTGTCTGACCAGAATCTTCATCTGTATGAACACGGAATGTTGGATCCTCTTCAGCCAATTTGCTAAGAGCAACACCCAGTTTATCCACGTCAGCCTGTGTTTTAGGCTCAATGGCCAAACCGATTACCGGCTCTGGGAACTTCATCGATTCAAGAACGATAGGCGCTTTCTCATCGCAAAGCGTATCACCTGTCTTAATATCCTTGAAACCTACAGCAGCACCGATGTCACCAGCTTCGATGAACGGGATAGAGTTCTGCTTGTTTGCGTGCATTTGGAAGATTCGCGAAATACGCTCCTTCTTCTCAGTACGCATGTTAAATACATACGAACCAGCTTCCAAACGACCTGAATAGGCACGGAAGAAACACAGACGACCTACGAATGGGTCAGTAGCGATCTTGAACGCCAAGGCTGAGAATGGCTCCGCTGGATCTGGCTTACGAGAAACCATTTCATCCGTATCAGGATTGGTTCCTTTGATGTTGTCCATGTCAAGCGGGCTTGGCATCAACTCCATCACATAGTCAAGCATGGTCTGAACACCTTTGTTCTTGAATGCTGAACCACAAAGCATTGGAATAACCTTGTTTGCGATACATGCTTGACGCAAGGCCGCGATGATCTCATCTTCAGAAATTGAATCTGGATCTTCGAAGTATTTCTCCATCAAGGTATCATCGAAATCAGCAACTGACTCCAATAACTTCTCTCTCCACTCGGCAACCTCATCGGCCATATCGGCAGGAATCGGAACTTCTTGGAAGGTCATTCCGTTGTCCTCATCATTCCAAACCATTCCTCGGTTGTATACAAGGTCAACCACGCCTTTGAAGTTCTCTTCAGCACCGATCGGCAACTGCAATGGAACCGCGTTACCACCCAGCATCTCACGAACCTGATTGACAACCTTCAGGAAATCGGCTCCCTGACGGTCCATCTTGTTCACAAAACCCAAACGGGTTACATTATAGCCATCGGCCAAACGCCAGTTGGTCTCTGACTGTGGCTCAACGCCATCAACGGCAGAGAAAAGGAACACAAGACCATCCAATACACGCAACGAACGGTTTACCTCAACGGTAAAGTCAACGTGTCCCGGAGTGTCAATGATGTTGATCTTGTACTTGTCATCCTTGTAGTTCCAGAAGCAAGTAGTTGCAGCAGATGTAATGGTGATACCACGCTCCTGCTCCTGCTCCATCCAATCCATGGTAGCTGCACCATCGTGCACCTCACCTATCTTGTGGTTTACACCTGCGTAATAAAGGATACGCTCAGTAGTAGTCGTCTTGCCCGCATCAATGTGAGCGGCAATACCAATATTCCTCGTGTACTTTAAGTCAGCCATCTTTCTCTACTACTACCTTATTAGAATCTGAAATGAGAGAATGCCTTGTTCGCCTCGGCCATTCTCAATGTGTCTTCTTTCTTCTTGAATGCCGCACCTTCTTCTTTAGAAGCCGCGATGATCTCAGCAGCCAATTTTCGGGCCATTGACTTATCGTTACGCTTCGAAGCGAATGTGATCATCCACTTGATACCCAAAGCCAGCTTACGCTTCGGACGAACCTCAACCGGAATCTGGAAGGTAGAACCACCTACTCTACGGCTCTTCACCTCAACTGGAGGCATCACGTTATTCAATGCTCTCTTCCAAACATCAAGGCCATTTTCCTCTTCACCCGATTTCTCGTCCACAATCGCGATAGCATCATAGAACACTTTAAGCGCAGTGCTTTTCTTTCCATCAACCATCAGGCTGTTCACAAAACGGGTTACCAGCGTATCCTTGAATTTCGGATCCGGAACCAGCTCTCTTTTTTTAGGTATCGACTTTCTCATTGTCTATATACTCTTACTTCTTATCCTTAGGACGCTTAGCGCCATATTTTGAACGACCTTGCTTTCTATCACCAACACCGGCAGTATCCAATGCACCGCGTACAATATGGTATCGCACACCTGGAAGATCCTTTACCCTTCCACCACGCACCAATACAATAGAGTGTTCTTGCAGGTTGTGTCCTTCACCACCGATGTAAGAGTTCACCTCTTTACCATTGGTCAAACGTACCCTTGCCACTTTTCTCATGGCCGAGTTCGGTTTCTTTGGCGTGGTCGTGTAAACACGTACACAGACCCCTCTTCGCTGTGGACAAGAGTCCAAAGCAGGCGACTTACTCTTATCTACAAGAGTCTTTCTTCCTTTCCTTACAAGCTGCTGTATCGTAGGCATAGTGCGGCTTTCGTTGATTTTTAGTTCAGTACCCTATTATTTAAGGGTCGGCAAAAGTACAAACTTGTTCTCGAAAAACAAGCGGAAATTGACGAATTGCAAATTCTTTTTTCAGAAGGTGATTTTTGGGGTTACCAGCGAGTGTAAAATTGAGTCAATATGCTGGCCGATAGAAACCTAATTAAGCCCTGATTTCACAGTTTCCCTTTGAGTTATTTCCAAGGCATACTCCTACATTTATACATTCTTTCAGAATTGCTGCGTGGACAGCACCGTTGCGCTGATTGCCGAACAGCTTGATCGGCACGCGATCGCGATCATTGACCATCTTCTTCCAGAAGACGTCCTGCACAGGCTTTTAAACGAATCGAAAGAACTCCTTGGCGAAGGTGAATTTCATCCAGCACTCATCGGACGAGGCGTTGCTGAACAACGGATATCTGAAGTACGTGGAGATAAGATCCTTTGGTTGGAACCGAGTCATCTCACTGAAGCACAGCAACTGTATTTCAAGTTTCTGGAAGAGCTGCGTGGGTCGCTTTCCAACTACTTCCGCATCGGCCTTCCTTGGTTCGAGTGCCATTTGGCCACTTATCCGATCGGAAGTTTCTATACAAGACACTTCGACCAGTTCCGCGAAACGAACAACCGCATTTTCTCCGTCATCCTCTATCTGAATGAGAACTGGAAGAATGAAAATGGCGGGCACCTTCGCATTTATGAGAACGGAACACACCGCGATATTGAACCTAAAATGGGACGTTTGGTCTGCTTCCGCAGCGACCTGATCGAACATGAAGTGCTGGTGACGAACCAACCGCGATTCAGTATTACAGGTTGGATAAGAAGAGACGAGCCTACGCCCGTTTTCCTTTGATGTTTTCGCATCTTCGTGAATCCAAAACAGATTCATGAAACTCATCTCATTCAACGTAAACGGAATTCGCGCAGCAGCCAAGAAAGGCTTGCTGGAAAGCATTCAGGAAATGAACCCCGACATCATGGGTTTTCAGGAAACCAAAGCAACACCAGAGCAGGTTCGCGAAGTGCTTTTTGGAATAGACTATCACATCTACGCTTTCTCTGCCGAAAAACTCGGCTATTCCGGCACAGCCGTGATCACCAAGAAAGAACCGTTGGATGTGAAATACGGAATCGGCATTCCTGAACATGACGACCAAGGTCGCGCTATTACATGCGAGTTTGAGGACTTCTACTTTTTGAATGTATATGTACCCAATTCGGGTAATGGATTGGTGCGATTGCCTTATCGCAAAACGTGGGATGACGCTCTGCTCAACTACATCAAGGACCTGGAGAAGAAAAAGCCTGTGATCTATTGTGGTGATATGAATGTAGCACATCAGGAAATTGACATCAAAAACGCTGCTTCCAACTACAACAAAACTGCCGGCTACACGCAAGATGAGATCGATGGTATGGACAAATACCTCGGTTCCGGATTGGTGGACACCTTCCGAACGCTACACCCTGAAGAAGTGAAATACAGTTGGTGGAGTTTTAGAATGAATGCACGCGCGCGCAACATCGGCTGGCGCATTGATTATTTCTTGGTTTCGGAGAGTTTGATGCCGCAAGTGAGGGAAGCATTTATTCTCAATGAAGTGGAAGGCTCAGACCATTGTCCGGTTGGGATCGTCTTAGAATAACCGCCATGAAAAACCTGCTGAAACTCGAAGAACTCGTCCTGTTTTTGGCGAGCATTTATGCGTTGTACCTCCACGAAGTGCCTTGGTGGGCCTACCTCCTGCTCGCTCTGGGGCCAGATGTTGGAATGATCGGTTACCTCATCAACCCGAAGATCGGTGCTTACACCTATAACCTGTTTCACCACAAAGGAATTGCCGTTGCCATTGGTTTGGTGGGATTCTTCACTGGTTCAACCGTAATTTTCTTGGCGGGTGTTGTTCTGTTCGGTCACTCTAGCATGGACCGCGTTCTCGGCTACGGACTGAAGTTCACCGATGGGTTTAAGAATACACACCTTGGAAAGATTTAGATTCTACCACTCCTCAAAGACCAGCGAAAAATGTTATCCAGGACAAAGCTTAACCCTTTTGTAATTGAGTGGACGAATATCGTTCGAGAGTTCGTAAATCAAGCAATCGACAATCAAATCCATCCTAATGACGTTGCGTTGATAATTAAATGTGGGCTGTATCTGGGAGATGAGAAAAAATCAGAATTCAGCAAGGTTTCTCAGGGCTTTGTAACTGGCATGGGGTTCGAACAGTTTGCTGAGAAATCAAACTCAATGCTGCTTCGTTGGTATCTGAACGATTCTCCTTTTGGCAATTCTGAAAATCAGGAATTGAATTTCGACCCTAGCAATGAAACATTCCATGTTTCGATTCGCATAGAGACACTCTTCTATCTGTCATTCTGGGAAAGCGACACTACACTACACATACTGTATCAATTGGTAAGATTAGCAAGTGGGAAAAGATATGATTGGTATTGGAGGCAGAAATTCGACAGCATTACTTCGCGTCAGAAATTCTTTAGAGAGCACATCAAGAATCCGCTCAAAAAACTCAACAAATCCCTGTATCACAATCTTGATTCCGTGGTAAGAAATCAAATAAGAAATGCAATTGCACATTCTCAGTTCGTTCTTTTACCTAACTCTATTAAGCTCTTGAACCATTCCGAAAATCCGAAACATTATGCGCCTGAAGTATTAATTGGATATTCCGAGTGGGAAAAAATAATTTACTCAACTGTAGCATTTCGGAACGAGCTTGTCAGCGTTTTAAACAAACTTGATAAGGGATATAAAGCCGATTCGGTATCTGGAAACGGAAAGTTTTCCACCGAGATAGAAAAAGAAGATGGAACTTTGCTCAACCTTGCGTTCAAGTATTGAGTCGCTGGATTATTAGATATGGCACAACTGAAAAACATACATCCTGGCGAAATCCTCCGAGAAGAATTTCTTGAACCTTTGGGCATTTCAGCGTATCGTCTATCAAAGGAAACGTTTATTCCACAGACACGGATAAGTCAAATATTGAAGGAACAACGAAGAATTACAGCCGATACCGCATTGCGCTTTGCAAAATTCTTCGGAACGAGTGCTAAATTCTGGCTCGGACTACAAGATGATTATGACATTGAGGAAGAGCAACGCCAAAAACAGGATGAACTGAACGAGATACGTTCGCTTGGCGATCAGGCCGCCTGATCACTTCTTAAAGAAGTATGTTTCCAGATCAACGTTTTCCCACTCATCATCCTTCATGGTTCCTACCTTGAACATGTACTTGTCGGGTTTTATCCAGATGAGCGCATCCGTCATATAGGTTTTTACACCCAACGAATCTTCCACCACGTACTCGTACATGATGGTCTTCTGCTTGGTCTTCACCGTCCCTTCTTTCACATTTTTGGTCACATCCTCAATGTTGAATTTGATGACATTCTCCACCGTATCCCAGCGGAACACTCCATCCGAAAAATGACCGAACTGGATAAAACTCTTGTCCAAGTAATCGCTCGTTTCCATCAGAACCTCCTCTTCATTATCTGACCATTTGTAGACCACTTCCTGCTTGAAAGGAGTTCCATCTTTCCACTTGCCTTCGGCTTTCCAAGTGGCATTCATCAAAGGCTCAAAAGGCAGAAGCATAATATTTCCCTGGGCAAGAAGGGAAAACGGGAGAACGAAAAAAGCGAAAAGGGTAATAAGGTTTTTCATGTTTTCAAAGGAAAGAAACATCTCACACAATAACTGAAAAAGAAAAAAGTTAATACCTAAGATTCTTATACTTAAGAATATTATGCATATTTGCCCTATGTATTCGCCAGAGCTCATAAAAGGAACGCTTCAGACCATAGTTCTGAGCCTTCTTTCAGAAAACGAAAGGATGTACGGCTACGAGATAACGCAGCACGTTAAGGACCGCACACAAGGAGAGATCCAACTCACCGAAGGTGCGCTCTACCCTACTTTACACAAATTGGAAGCAGACGGATTGCTCACAACCGAGAAGGTCAGTATTGGTAAGCGCGTGCGCAAATACTATCGACTTACTGAGAACGGCAACAAACAGGCGAATGATAAGGTAAGCGAGTTCCGCAGGTTTGCCGAAACCATGAACGAGCTACTGAACAGTTTCAAACAGCCCCCTTTATCCCCCGAAGGGGGACTTCTTCTCGCTCCAACATCAATCAAATTCATCTGAAATGAAAGACACCAGTTTATCAAATGATGTCGGAAACCCCTCCTTTGGAGGGGCAAGGGGAGGCTCTGAGTTGAGTGAAGCACAAGTGGAGCTGGTGAGCGCCTACATCAAGCAGAATGGTGTGGCGCAAGATGAACTGCATGATGATCTGCTGGATCACGTTTGCACCAGCATTGAACTGAGAATCCAACAAGGCGAGTCGTTTGACGAGGCCTTTCAATATACGATCAAGCTCTTCGGACCTGGGGGTTTAAAACAGGTTCAAAACGAAACATTTGAATTATTAACCGAAATGAACGAAACAATGAAAAAGTTAACGTTTGGTTTCGGGCTGACTTCTACATTTCTTCTCTTGGCGGGGACGATTTTCAAACTGATGCATTGGCCGTTTGCCAGCATCCTCATTACGCTCGGCACGGGGCTCTTAGTGCTTGGGTATCTGCCGATGATACTCTCGCACAAGCTCAAAGAAAGCCCGCGCGATGAGGCACTGCTGCACATCACTGGATTCTTGGGGCTTACGCTCACATCCATCGGTGTGCTGTTCAAGGTAATGCACTGGCCAGGTGCCGCGGTGACGCTATTGGGCGGCATGGGAATACTGTCATTCGGATACGTTCCTATCTATTTCTTCAAGCGCTACAAGGTGAGTGCGAACAAACCTGTTACGCTATCCAGTTCCATTGTGGCAACGGCATGTCTCATCCTCATTTTCGCTTTGATGAAAACGGGAAACAGCAGCTGGTATGAGCATGGCGTTTTGCTGACCGATGAAACGCTGACGGAAGAATTGCACAGAATGTCGGATTCAAATGATGCGTTGTATGCTTCCGTGAGTTCAGATGAACTTTCAGACCTGCGGTCGGAAGCAAACAAACTGGTCATACATATTGATGCATTGAAATTGGAACTGATGTCGTGGGCGGCAAATGTTCCACCGAACGAAGCGGCCAAGATCAGCTTGAGCGACCTTGAGAAAAAGCACGATATGGCCGTGGTTCATGACCTTTTGCTTGGTGCTGATGATCAGCTTCGCGAAGGGCTTTTCAGCGCTACGGAGTTGAAAGGCATGATGGATCATTACCGAAACACGGTTCTTGGAGAATATCCAAGCGAATTGCGATCGGCCATGAGTTCCAGCCTGGCGCTACGAACCGATGGCACTTTCAGAAACGCTCACGGACAGGAACAGGATTGGATGCATCATCAGTTCGAATACACGCCTCTGTTCACCGCAATCACGAACCTAACCAAATGGCAATTGGACATCCGACAGATGGAGAACCAACTATTGATATTTCACTCTGCGATAGATCAGAGTGACACCGCTCCTCCCTTTAGGGGAGGTCGGGAGGGGTCAAGTCGGCCCGAGGCCTCAAACCCGCCAAGTTGAGGCCGGGAAAACCGAGCCCCACCTGAAACGGTGGGGCTTTTTTTATGCTTTTCATTCCCACATAGAATAAACTTTCAATATTTTTTGAAAGTTCAGAAATATCATCTATTATTGTTGCATGCAATTCGATGACGCCAAAAAGGAATTCATTCAGACCTGGGGAACCTTGGGCAGCAACTGGGGCATCAACCGCACCATGGCGCAGATCAACGGATTGCTTCTCATCGCCACCGAACCGATGAGCACGGAAGACATCATGGAAGAGCTTTCCATCAGTCGTGGAAATGCCAACATGAACATCCGCACGCTGATCGATTGGGGAATTGTACATAAGGTTTGGGTGGCTGGAGAGCGAAAGGAATATTTCCGATCTGAGAAAGACGTGTGGAAATTGGCCAGCCGCATTGCCGCAGAGAGAAGAAAGAAAGAGATCGAACCGCTTATCCGAAAGTTGAGCGAATTGAAAGACGTAGAAGGCGAAGGAGCAGACGCAGAAGAATTTCGAAAGATGAATGCCGAACTGTTTGAATACGGAAAGAAGATGGACAGCATCTTGGACAAATTCATCCGCTCTGACGAGAGTTGGTTTCTGCGCAGCATCAAATCATTACTGACCTGATATATTTTTTGCCTTATATGTTTCAATTTTTTCTGAAAGTTTAGAATTAACCAAATTCAAATACCATGAAAACGTTAGCCATCCCTTTGAATCATCCTCATATCGAGGAAAAAACCATGGATCTTAAACAAGGAAGCCGCGAGCACATCCGCGCCTACTTCGAGGATTCTGGTCCCGATTACAAAGCATGGAGCCCGAACTACAACATGCATTTCGGCTACTGCAACAGCAGAACGGGCTTTTTCAGCCGCGAAAAAATGCTGGAGCAGATGAATCAGGAAGTTGGTGACCGATTGCAACTCCTTGATTTCGGCAATTGGCAGATCGGGGATTTTGGTTGCGGCATGGGTGCAACGGCCGCCTGTCTGGGAGAACGATTTCCTTACAGCGAGATCAACGGACTGACCATTGTTCCGTGGCAAGTTCAGATGGGAAATGCGCTGATCAAAAACCGCGGATTGAAGAACGCGCGATTGCATTTGAGCGACATCAGCAATCCGCTGTTCCCAACAAAAAGCTTGGATGCTGCTTATGCCGTAGAAAGCTTCTGTTATGGCGAAGGATTAGACAAAGCCAACTTCATCAAAGGTTTGAGCCAGTCTTTGAAACACGATGGCAGGTTTGTGATCGTTGACGGATTCATCACCAAACCGAAGGAGGAATTCAATCCAATTTTCAGAAGCATCTACGAAGTCGTTTGCAAGAACTGGGCTTTGAATGATTTTGCACACATTGATGCCTTTAAAAATTCCCTGAAAGAAAACGGACTTCGAATCGAAACGATCGAAGATGCCAGTTGGCGGGTGGCACCCACCGCTTTACAAGTTCCTGCCGTTACCACCAAATTTCTTTGGGAAAGATTCCGGAACGGAGACCGCCTGAACCAGTTACGTTGGGGACATTTGAAGGCTTGCATCTGCGGCATGCTGATGGGCATGTTCCGCAGTCACTTCAGCTACTACATCATTTCTGGAAGGAAGATCTGATAAGCTGATCTTAATAGTATTTTCATGTGACGGCTTTGCGATGAAGTAATTTTGTCGAGAGAAATTTGAGCATGAGAATTCTTGTAGTAGAAGATGAACCCAAGGTGGCCGCGTTCATCGTTCAGGGTTTGGAAGAGAGCGATTACGAAGTAAAACTGGCTTATGATGGACAGTTAGGACTTCGCTTGGCCACCAAGGAAACCTTCGACCTGATGATCTTCGATGTGATCATTCCGGGAATGAACGGTTTGGAACTCTGCAAAGAAGTTCGGAAGCAAGGCATTACAACACCAATTCTGATGCTTACCGCACTCGGAACCACCGAGGATAAGGTGAGCGGATTGGATTCTGGCGCTGACGATTACTTGGTGAAACCGTTCGAGTTCAAAGAACTTCTTGCAAGGATTCGTTCGGTGAGCCGAAGAAATTCCGGAACATCGGAAGTAAGCAACAAGATCATCTACCACGACCTTGAACTTGACCTCGACAAAAAGCAAGCAAACCGCGGTGGAAAAGAAATCCCGCTCACGGCCAAAGAGTTCTCCTTGCTCGAATACTTGATGAGAAATCGCGAGCGCGTGCTTTCTCGCGTGCAGATCTCTGACAGCGTTTGGGACATCCATTTCGATACGGGAACCAATGTGGTGGATGTGTACATGAACCTGCTTCGCAAGAAGATAGATAAGGATTTTGAAACGAAATTGATTCAGACGCGCATCGGCCACGGCTACGTGCTTCAAGCATAAGTATGAGTCTTCGCAACAGGCTTACGCTCCAATTCGGATTGCTGGCTTCGCTGGTGTTAGGCATCGCCTCGTTGGCCATTTATTTCCTTTCTTCAGATTACCGAAAAGATGAATTTTCTCATCGTTTGGTGAGCCGTGGTGAGAACATGGCCAAGCTGCTCATTCAGGTAGAGGAAGTGGACGAAAATCTCCTGAACATCATCGAACGCGATAATCCCGTGCGATTACCCGAAGAGGAAATCCTCATTTTCAACTTCAAAGACAGCCTTATCTACAGTTCTGAAGGATTGGAAATTGAACGACCAAGCAACGACTTTCTCAATCAGGTTCGGCTGGAAGAGAGCATCCAACTGACCAAGGACAAGCGCGAAACCGAGGCCTTCCTTTTCGTTGATCGTTATGACCGATTTGTGGTCATCGTTTCGGCCGTTGACATTTACGGTCGAAGGAAGATCCAAAACCTTGCTCAGGTTTTGGCGATCGTATTGGTTTTGGGCATGGTCGCCTTTTTTGTTGTCGGGCGCATTTACGCGGAACGTGCGCTCAATCCAATCAAACAATTGGTGGCCGAAATTGCCGGTATTTCCATCAGCAATTTGAGCAAGCGCGTGAATGAAGGGAACGGTGCTGACGAGATCGCTCAGTTGGCCATTTCG
This sequence comes from Flavobacteriales bacterium, assembly GCA_016124845.1. Lineage (NCBI taxonomy): Bacteria > Pseudomonadati > Bacteroidota > Flavobacteriia > Flavobacteriales > Flavobacteriales bacterium. The sequence continues at coordinate 195,933 of WGMW01000015.1, read as the reverse complement.
TTCAACGCCATGCTGGCGCGATTAGAATCTGCTTTTGCCGCACAACGGAATTTCATTGCTAATGCGAGCCACGAAATGCGCACTCCGCTCACGGCCATTTCAGGCCAGTTGGAGGTTGTTCTTTTAAAGGAACGAACTGGAGAAGATTATCGAACAGCGGTTGAATCGGTCCTTCAAGACATTCAAAAACTGAACAAACTCGCCAACCGTCTGCTACTTTTGGCACAAACGGGAACCGATGCTCCCGAAGCCAATTTCAAATCAGTTCGGGTGGATGATATCCTGTGGGAAGCCCGAACAGACCTTCTCAAAATGAAACAGGATTATACCGTGGAGGTCGATCTGGATCAAACCATCACGGACCTTGAAGAATTACAGGTTTTGGGAAGCGATATTCTCTTGAAAACACTCGTTCTGAACCTGATGGAGAATGGCTGTAAATACTCGGACGATCACACAGTGAAAGTATCTCTGGGACTTCAGGGGAAATCCATCAAACTGACGTTTGCAGACTGCGGGATTGGTATTTCTGATGCAGACAGAAAGCAGGTTTTTGAACCATTCTTCCGCTCCAATTCGATTCGGAACCGCGATGGACACGGTATCGGTCTTTCTCTTGTTAAACGCATTACCGACCTCCACAAAGGCACCATTCAGGTTGTCAGTGAACTCGGAAAAGGTTCGGTTTTCACCGTCAGTATTCCTCGCCAAAACCTTTAATCGGTTTTTAATTCGGCTTTCATGGGCTTCTAATACGCTTGGGTCAACTTTGCTTCAACAAACAAAGACACAAGTCAAACATTAGAAAATAGAAGTCATGGAAACCACAGTCCAAAACCCCAAAAGCAAAATGGCTCCCAAAGCGGTTGCAGCCGTTACAACTGTCCTTTTCTTCACAGCGCTTTCAGCATTGCTGATCCTTCAGAATCAGAACTGGGATCTAAGCAAAGTGTTGAACGACACACGCATTCAGCAGGAAAAACTGATGGGCGAAAAGCTTCGACTGGAAAAGTCGGTGGCCAAATTCAAAGCCGAGTTGGCGAAAATGGGTTCTGAAAATGCTGAGTTGAGTGGAAAGATCAACGAGCAGTTGGCCATGGTTGAGAAACTCGAAAAAGAGAACAAGAAGTACCGCTCAACAGCCAAACAGGTTGAAGGTCTGAAAAAGGAAAAAGTCGATCTGCAGGCCATGCTGGGCGACCTTGAAAGAGACATGCTTCGAATGGACAAAAGCTTACAGGAACTGATAGCTGAAAATGTGCGGATCAAAGCAGAGAACGAACAGCTTGCGGCCAACAACTCCAAACTGAACGAACACGTGAGCGTTCTTCAGGAGGTGGCAATAAACAATGCTTTGGTAGAAGCTTTGCAAGGCAAGAAAAAGGACCGGTTGACCGTAATAGCCAAGCGAACAAAAGAGCTCAAAATGGAGGTGGACCTTCCGGCCAGCATGACGCAGAACTTGACACTGAAAGTGATCGATCCGCAAGGAGCGGAACTGACAGAGAAAGACGGCACGGCCAGCATCACCGAAGTGGTGAACGACCAGAGCCTGACCGCATCACTGACTATGGTTGAAGGTGAGTTCGTATCGGCAAAAAGAATGAAAATGGAATTTGCGCCAAAGACAAAGTTGAGAAGAGGAACTTATACACTTGAAGTAAGCAATGGCAAGAAAAGCTTGGGACGGGTTCAGATCAAGCTAAGGTAAAGTTGGTGGTTGGCAAGAGCGAAAGGCCGTGGCGAAAGCTGCGGCCTTTTGCTTTTTTCAAGGCAATGCATCAATCAGATCCGCAAGTTCAGCCTGTGTTGTAGGTGAAAACCCGGTGATGGTCTCAACGTGATCCTCATGCATGGTTGCGCCCTGTATCGCGTACTGAAGCACACCATCGATCACCGTCACGGCAATGAAATGACACTCCAGGCCAATGGGTATCTGTCCGTAATGTTCGGTAAACATGCCCCGTTCCTCATCCCAAATATCAAAACTTGCCAAGGCATTTGGTTCTCCGTCATAACTCAGATAGACCTCGCAATTCGTATTGTCATAACCTTCAGGTAATTCCACATAAAGATGCGTTTTGGGGCGTGGGTCGGATGACCATCGGTCAATGTTCGTCCAACCCCAATTGTTTTCCAAGATCGAGTATACCGGAACGTAACCGACCAGATTTCCTCCTTCCATGCTATCAACCGTAACTGTATCGATCGGAATCAAGCTATCCATCGCCATTTCCCAAATTGGATTTCCGTTCAGATCATTAGCACCGTCAAACTTTCGCATATCCGTTTCTCCAGAACCTCCATACGCTGTAGCCATTTTCACAACCACATCCTGATTGAGAAAAACCTGACCACTTTCGGAAAAGGCGTTCAGGTAATATTCTCCACCGGTAACCATGGTTTGCACAACGCCCGGAGACCTCATTCCCTGTGTATTCTTTCCCACCATGAACAGCGATGTTCTGTCGAACAATGCAATGAACTCAACCGTCACCTGCTCCGTGACCAAGTTCCCCTGACCATCAACAAAGGAATTCGGTGATATCTGCACCAACACTCCCTGCATTCCTTGAAGACTGTTATAAATGGTCGGGTCGATGGTAAAGACCTGCTTGGCATCTTCCAAATTCTGGGCAAAGAATGCTGCTGGCGAAGTGACAAGTCCTTCCCCCTTGTCCTTTTTGCAGCCTCCGACAAAAAGTGTGAAAAACGGAAGCGTGAGTATCAGTAATCGTTTCATGACAATAGCTGTTTTGTGTGAAATTATCTCACCAATTGGAAGAATCCTTTTATCGGTTTCTGATCCGTGAACTCGATGATGTAGTAATAAACGCCTGCGCTATGATTGCCACCGTCCCACGGCTTCAGTTGGTAATCTTTCTGATCGTAGAGCTTGCGGCCCCAACGGTCGAAGATGCGCACGCGGTTGCCCGGATACCATTCCAAACAAGGCAGGCTGAAAACATTGTTCTGCGGAACGCTACCACAGAAATCTCTTGTTCCCTGATAGCTTGAATTCGGGTTCATGATGCTTGGAACGACCACATCGCACAGGTCGCCATCCACAATGATGCTGGCAGAGACATGCGCCACACAATTATCCGTTACCTGATAGGAGTAAACGATGGAATGCACACCATCTCCGGCAGCTTTCGGGTCGAAGACGCCATCCTCGGTAATTCCATCTCCTGAGAAAGTTCCACCTCCGGGGAATGCTACGAGCTGCACCGGTCCGCTTACATCGCAAAGCACCGTATCTGTTCCTTCAATAGTGAGTGTAGGAACAGAGGTGACATTTACCTGTACCGCATCCGTTGTCAAGCATCCGTTGGCATCGGTTCCCTGAACGTAATAAACCGTTGTCATTTGAGGAGAAACGGTAATTGAAGATGAATCCACACCACCTTCAAATATCCAATAATAGCTCTGCGAGCCTTGGGCTGTAAGCACTACCTGCTCTCCTTGACAAATGGCCACGTCTTGACCGGCATTGACAACATCCACCACAAAGGCTCCGATGGTTACGTTTCCATTGCCTTGGCAACCGTCCTGATCGGTGGCAGTAACCTGATAATCTCCCGGAGAAAGACCGGTAATGCTACTACCGGATTGTGCCGGAGTTGTATTCCAAGAATAAGTGTAAGGTCCGCTTCCATTTGTTGCATCGGCAGTTGCCGTTCCGTCCTCCGTATCAGGACAGACATCTCCGCCCGAAGTGACCGTTACGGTTACCGATGGACGTTCTTCAATGGTCCAAGAACCTGTTTTCGTACAACCAGCTGCATCGGTAGCTGTAACCTGGTAAGTTCCAACCGAGAGTGAATTGGCGGTAGCGGTAGATTGGGCAGGGTTCGTGTCCCAAGAATAGGTGAAGTTTCCGGAGCCGCCCGAAGCAGCAGCAGTGGCACTTCCAACAGTAACACCCAAGCAAAGAGAATCTGTACCCGAAACCTGAACCGTTATTTGAGGATTCTGAACAATCTCAACAGTGTCTGATACTTCGCATGCGTTATCATCTACAACCGTGACGACATAAACGCCAACTCCGAGTCCCGTAGCCGTTGACGATGATTGTACAGGCGTTGTATTCCATGTATATGTGGGGGTTCCAAATGCACCTCCGACCGTTGCGGTCACCTCCGCATCCGACTGCCCGAAGCACGTGAATGCCGTATCGGGAACGCTGACCTGCAGATAGCAGGATTGCGTACAAACAGGAAGGTCGGCAAGCGCATTGATGATGAGCGTATCCCCTGCACCATCCACTACGGCAACCGGCCAATTTCCGGTAGGAGTTGCCATGTCTCCGGTTGCAAATTGCTGATAGCCTTGAACTGTTACCGCACAGCCGGGAGGGAATGTACATGGCGGAAATCCGGGCAGTACAGCACACGCACTGCAATCTGTAGAATCCGCATACTCGTACCACGCGAAAGGCCCGACACCATCGGCCTGCATATCACCGAACGGTGTTGCACAAACGATCGGTCCCACACATTCATGCTCAACCACATAAACAGAATCCATGGCCACGCACGAGCTATCATCGGTTACGGTGACCGTGTAATACGCTCCCGGAGGCAGGTTGATGGCCGTTTGCGTTGTCTGTTCCGGAGTGGTGTTCCAAGAATAAGTTACGTTTCCGATGGCTCCTGTAACCTGAACGGTTGCCTGACCGCTGTCTCCCAAACAGGCAATTGCCGTATCGGGCAGATTGGCCACAATAAAACAGCCTACATCACAGGCGGGAAGCGAGGCCATGGAATTGATCTGAAGTGTATTTCCCTCAGAATCCTCCACATAAATAGGCCAGTTTCCAGTCGGAGCAACCGTAAGGTCGTTAGAGAACTCAACCACAGCAGTGGTCTGAACCGCACAGCCCGGTGGCGTGCTACATGGCTGAATGAACGGAGGCAAGCCAGGGAAACAGGCGCTGCAATCCATGGTGTCGATGGTTTCTGACCATGTGTATGGCGGAATTCCGTTCGGGATGGAAATGTTCCCCAACGAATCGACACACGCCTGCAGATCGACACAGTAGTTGACCTCAATGATCAATGAATCGACACCGCACACCAATGGGTCATCCGGTGTGAAATGAATCACATGCGTTCCCGTATCGGCCACGGCCGGATCGAAGATTCCCAACGCAGCATCGATGATGCCCGGTCCTGACCACGTTCCGGTGGAAGGATTTGCGATCAATGTGTCCTGCGGATCTTCTGGGCAGAAAGGTCCTGCCGGAGTCAGTTCCAAACAGTTAAGACACACCGCCTTTGGACGGGCGCACGGTCCCAAGTTCAACGATGCCACAAAGCCTTGGCCGCAAGCAACGATCTCTCCTGCACCGTTCACAGCAAGGTCGTAAACACGGGATTGTGTGGATTGAAAACCCAACTGATTCAGATCTGAATCGAATTTATAAACGCCCGTTGTGGAACCCACGTAAACGTTTCCACAACTATCAATCTCCAATCCTCCGTTACCTACGGAATTGAAGCCCAGATTTGAATTTGTACTCCCGTTCGGAATTGGTGTTGAAGCGATTATTGAACCGTTCACAATATTCCTTTTGTCCAGCACCGAGCCATTATGAGTATACAGATAATCTGTAGTTGCAGCCATGGCGTTGATGCCCAAGTTGGTAGGAGCGTAACCTGCGCATGCATAAGAAAAATCGTAACCATGATTGTCCTGATAACCTAAGTTCAGACCCGCATCGAACACCCCGATCGTATCAAGCGTCATGTAGTAGAACTTGCCGTTGGGAGAGGAACATAGCGCGCGAACCTCATTGGGATTGTTGACCAATGCAAAACCCGGACTGGTAGCCGCGATCTCGGCCGAGTTTACTTGGGAACCGTTGTTCATATCGATCTCGAACACATAACCGTAGCCTTCAATAAGTGTCCCTCCCGCACCGAGCGAAAGCTGCGTTCCACCAAGGATCAATTGGGTTTTGTCGCAGTTCAGAGCCAGTTTCCAGTATTCGTCAAACGCACCACCTGTAGCCGTCCAGATCGGTGATCCTGCGGTAGATATTCTTGAGATCACCGGGTTGGTTGAAGCCGTGATGAAACAATCTCCCGTGTTAGGCTCCGTGATCATGGTGCCGATCCAGTAGTTGGCCGAATCCCATGGTGTATTGTACGTCCATTGCAATGCACCGGCAGCATCGTATTTCTGCAACTTCATCGGGGTGTCTCCACCATACACATAAACGTTACCCTGATTGTCCACATCAATGTCCCAGATCCCTCCAGAGTTAGGGAATGATGGCGTTTGCACCCATGGGTCGATGATCAGTTCCTCGTCCGAGTTGTAATCACCAAGTTCAAAACCTACCGCAGTGTCATCAACCTTGAAACGGGCCATTACTTTTCTGCCTGATGACTTCTCAAACGCGATTGGAGCATGATCCACAATATCTCCGAAAGTTGTCGGCACCACCACATCGCCCACATTCATAAACGGTCTGTATGCCGAAGGATAATTGAGTTTGAATGCGGAGACATCTGCTCCCGGATGCAGAACAAGTTCATATTTGAAACCACCGTCCATGTGGATGGTGAAGACCATGTCGATGTTCGGATAAATATTCTCGTAGGTGAGTTTCTGAAAACCCGAAACTCCATTGATGCTGTACTGAGCTCGTTTGGCATCGAGCATCGCATAGGTCGAATAATGGTCTGCCTTTTCCGAGGGAACCACTTTCAAGTTTGCGTCCGCATGTACGAAGCGTACCGGAATACGCTCTACCTGTTGAAAATACTTCGGTTGCGATCGGTCGCCATCTTTTCGATTCTCATTCTTGATCTTTCTTTCCAAACGGATCTCATAGCCATTTTTGTAAAAAAGCACTTGGGCGGAGCCTTCGTCAATAGCAAATAGAATCTGCTGATCAGAAAAATGATCGAACTGTCCTTTGTTCTCGATAAACGTGCGACTGTCGGAAAATGACCGCGACCATTTCAGATTGTTTGATTGCGAAAAAGCCGTGATGCCAAGCACGGAAAAAGCAAAAGCCAATAAAGTTGTTCTCATAAGAAACGGGGTTGAGGGCTACGAAATACGGAAATTTAAGCCAATGAAAAAGAAAGCCCGCAACCAAGGCTGCGGGCTTTACTGCCAATTACATCAGTATCTATCAATTTAGAATGATCTTTCGCACGAATCGCTCTGCTGCCTGCTCAACGCACAGTGCATAAAGTCCGGGCCTTTCAGAGCTGAGATCGATCTGCATAACATTGGAATTGCAGGTGAAGCTTCGCACCAACCTTCCCGAGACGTCATAGATGCTAACTGTTGCGCCATCAAGTCCTTGTAATGTAACGTTGCCTTCCGTTGGGTTCGGATAGACGTTCCAATCAACGATCGGGTCAAGGTCATCCACACCAACGATGCATCCTGTCATGAACGGGTTTGCTTCCAGTTGAGTTCCAGAACTCAGGTCTCTTCCAGAGAAACCGGGAAAATCGGCAGCATATCGTGGTGCTCGGAAAACAAGGTTTCCTTGAAATGCACCACCACCTGCCAGTGGAATTGGATCGGTTGAGCTAATGATCCCGTTGAAAGTGACCGGATTCACGTATTCCCACACTTTTTCTCCATCATAGGTCACCTCAAAAATTCTTCCCTTCTCTCCTTCGCAGATAATGGTATTTCCGTTCGGCTGCCTTCTCGCTCCTGAAATGAAATAGGAATAGAAGCTCACCGAATCCGGAGCATGGTAATTCCATGTTTTTGTCTCTGGCCCATAAGCCTGACCAGAAACAAGTTCATAAACTCCTGCACTTACCTGTGGCGGTGTAATAACATCTATCTCTGAGAAAGAGACCTGTCTGTCCAGACCATTGTTGAAGATCATGATGGAACCCCCGTCCTGAAGATCATCTGGAATCCAATGCGCATCATGCTGGCGCCAAAGCTTCTGATCTTGCGCTGACCCACGGTCATACACTTGCGGATTTCCGTATCGGTAAAGGAAATCTCCGCCTTTACCACGGGTGCCACCCGAATGGCCAGCAGCTTCAGTCGTTGTGGTGGCGTGATCGATGATCCATATCTCACTCAGCACCTGCGAACTCATCAGAATCTGATCCAGATCGGCATTGTAATCTACCGCGTTCATGTGTATAAAATCTGATTGGCCCGGAACATCCATCTCCATGTTCAGATAATTTACATCCAAAAGTTCGGGGTGATCGGTCACCACACCGTAATTGTCTTTTGTATTGTCAAAATCTTGAACAAGATGATCCCAAAGCCTCCATTGCCAAACAATGTCTCCAGTGGTTGATCCTGTCGGGTGCACCTCAATGATCTTTTCATTGAGTAGAAAGCCGTGCGCCAACCTACCTGGATCACAACCCGCTTGCAGACATGCCGCCTCATCCATGAGCTCCCAAACAATGGCCAGCACATTCCCGTTAGGCAAAACTTCTATGTCGTGATGTAGCCGTTCGTTCTGAGTGTAGTAGATGTAATCCCATGTTACAGAACCATCCCACTGCACCTCTTGTATGCGTTCACCACCTCCACCGGCCTGAATAACGTGATTGACTGCTGTATCGGCCTTGGCGCAACGGATCATTGTTCCATCATCCTTCAGGTAAAAAGAGTTGCCCAATGTAACCCCATCACCATGCCAAGTATGGACAACCTCTCCGCAATTGTTCATAACGTATTGGTCGTAACCGAAAATGGGACCCCAGACCACATACCCATCTTGAGTTGGCCAGTCATATTGAAAGAGTCCGGTTGTCTGCTGAGCTCGAACGGACAGGATGGTGAATGGAATTAATAGAAGGGTTGCAATTTTTCTCATCAGAACGTAATTGTTTTCTGCGCTAAACTATGGACACAAGCAATCAGAATGGACGCTGTGAGATTGAACTATCAACAGTTTTATGCACGATCATTTAAGAATGAACATGCGATAGAACAATAGACCCAGTCCAGCAAAGCCCATAATTGCCATAATGAAAGTGCGCCAGAAGAAGTAGCCCTGTTTTTTGTGATAGCTGGCCGAAAGCCACGCAAGCAAGAGTACCGCAATGCCAAATATGACCCAACCTATCTTCATCTCAGGTTGCGAAATACGTATTTTCGGCCGTTCGCCAAAGTGATTCCGATCACTGATTTACGATGCAGATACCCGAAAAAGTCATCTCCGAGATCGCTGCCCTGACGGGTGAAGGAAATGCGGAGGTGAGAGCAGCTTTCGAAAGAAAGACCAACACGAGCATCCGCATCAACTCCCAAAAAGTGCAACTGCCTGAAGGACTGCAACAGGTTCCTTGGTGCAAAACGGGGTATTTTCTTGAAGAACGCCCCACGTTCGTTACCGATCCGCTTTTCCATGGGGGAGCCTACTATGTGCAGGAATCAAGCTCCATGTTCTTGGAACAGGCCATCAAGCAACACGTGTCTACGGATGAACCAATCTTGGCGTTGGACCTTTGTGCCGCGCCCGGTGGCAAATCCACGCATATTATTTCGCTACTACCGGAAGACTCGGTTCTCATCAGCAATGAGGTGATCCGCACACGAGCGAACATTCTCTCAGAAAACCTGACCAAATGGGGCTATCCGAATCAGGCCATCGTCAACTCCGATCCGAAGTTCATTGGCAATTCCGAACTCCAGTTCGACCTTATTGTTGTAGATGCACCTTGCTCCGGTGAAGGGCTTTTCAGAAGAAGCCCCGAAGCCATCCACGAATGGTCGGAGGAGAACGTGGAACTCTGTGCCGCACGGCAGAAACGCATTTTGGCCGACATCTGGCCCGTACTGAAACCGGGCGGAGTATTGATCTATTCCACGTGTACGTTCAACCATCTGGAGAACGAACAGAATATGACCTGGCTGAAAGAGCAGCATGACGTTGAATCGTTGCGCATCTCATTCCAACACGATTCCATTCTTGAAACGGAGACCAATGACATTTTCGGTTATCGCTTTCTGCCCACACGGTCGTTGGGTGAAGGATTCTTTCTTTCGGCTGTTCGAAAAACGGGAATTGGGAAAACACAAACTGGCAAAAGCAGGATCAGAACCGTGAAGAGCAGTCCCGCCTCGGTTTACCTGAAAGCAACGGAGAATCTGGTGATCATTGATCAGAACGGACAGCACCTTCTGACGAATGAATTTCTGGCATCCAACATGGAAACCCTGAAACGGCTGCGCCCTCTACAGGTAGGCACTCCACTTGGAACAACGAAAGGACATGATTTCATTCCGGCACAGGCATTGGCCAATTCGATTTATTTGCGTGATGGAATGCCAAGCATTGAACTCGATCAGGACGAAGCCTTGAATTTCCTTTCGCTTGGCAGCCTGAGCGGAAACTATCCGAAAGGTTGGCATGTGGTACGGTTCAATGGTGTCGCGCTCGGTTTTATCAAGTCGGTCGGCAACAGGAACAACACTTATTTTCCGAAGGAATGGCGCATCCGCACCGACCTTGCAAAATATCCGAGGCCATTTTTCAGTTTAGGCAACTTGTAATACAAGCCCCTATTTTTGCGCATGCGCTTTTTTATTGTCATCCTTTTCGCACTCGTTGCTTTTTCTGAATGCTTGGCGCAGGATGATAAGAACCCACAGACGATCACAGCCGGTTTCGAGTTCCGCCCCATCTTCCCCGCCAATTTCTTGAAAACAGGCGACCAGAGCATCTCCAATGATGACTTTGATGTGCTGGTCAGTCCCAAGTTCGGGTTTTCCGCAGGAATGGTGATCCGTTACAATTTCACCAAACGACTGGCATTGGAAACAGGGCTCAGTTTTGTTCAGCGCAACTACAATCTCAGCATTCACCGCGATTCGGTAGTGGTTGACCCGTTGAACACCTCGCCTACTTATAATAGCAAGTCTGATTTTACCATTATTGGCTACGAGCATCCGGTGAAGCTGCTGGTCTTCATCCGTTTGGCAGAGAACCTGTACATGAATGCGGCAGGAGGTTTTCAGTTCACATTCTACCCTTCAGACATTTTCACCTCAGATGAGCAGTCAAGTACCACCGGACAGTACTTCAATCATTATGCATTACGGCTTGGGTTTGACGGAAAGCCGGGAAATGACGGTTTCATCAGCGGGGGTGCCATTGCCAACTTGGGCTGGGAATACCGAACCAAGAAGATCGGTTATTTCTATTTGGGCGCCACTTACCAGATTCCATTCTCACCTATATATAAGAGCAGATTCCAGTATGTGGATGACTTCCACAGGTCGAATGTTCAGGAACTCGACCTCAACGGAAGTTACCTGACCTTTGATGTGCGATACTTCTTTACAGCCAAGCCACTGACCAAGAAAGAGGGCAAGAAGAAGAAAAAGCGGAAAAAGGGCGAGAAAACAGAATGATTTTTTTGGTCTTGGATGTGACCAAACTGTTATTGTTTCGTCATCGCTACGAGAAATACGCAGGATTTATTAGATAACTTCGCTGGTCTAAACTCAGACCGAATGAAAAAACTATTTACCCTCGCCATTCTCGGGCTAAGCGCATTTCTCGCCAACGCTCAGAGTATTTTCTACGAAGATTTTGAAAGCGGACTCCTCACGCAGTTCACGCAAGAGTATGTGGTAGGCACCCAAAACTGGGTCACTTCCACGGCAAGCATCAATACGGGCGGTGCCCCTGCCACTTTTGAAGGCGACTCTGCAGCACACTTTTACTATCCGGGTTACTCGGGCTACATCACAACCCTCACTTCTCCATCATTGGACCTTTCTGGAGGGGGCTTCAAACTTTCTTTTGAGGTGGTGCAGCCAAGCTGGGCAGGTGACCAGAACACACTTTCCGTCTATTATTCGGGAGATGATGGTGCGACCTGGACGCTTATCGATAGCATCACTTCCAGCTATGTTTCCTACCAGGCCATGGAGTATGCGCTGGATGATTACGCCACGCTTACCGCAACTTCCAAGGTGCGTTTTAGCGGTTGGATCGATTATGGCTATGCCATCGGGCTGGATGCGGTGAACGTTTTCCTTCCTCCAACGGACGATGCCGAACTGGTTTCTTCGCTTTCTCCTATGACCGGATGCGGCATTGCAGATCAGGCGGTCTCCGTACTGGTTTACAACAATGGTCTCGATAGTATTCTATCAATCGATGCATCTTACACATTGGATGCTGGCACTCCGGTAACAGAAAGCTTCTCGGTAGCAATTGCCGCTGGCGAAACTGATACGCTGACCTTCACTACCATGGCCGACCTTTCGGCCACCGGCATGCATGACCTGATGGTCTGGGTCGATCTGCTGAACGATCAGGATCAAACCAATGACACCATTTCATTCTCAGCTGAGAATATTCCTGTTATCAGTACCCTTCCGTATATGGAAGACTTTGAGAACGGCCAAGGAGGTTGGACCTCTGGCGGCACGTTGAATGATTGGCAATTGGGCGATCCGCAGACGGCTTTCATTGATACGGCCCATTCCGGAGTTAATGCTTGGGTTACAAATCTTACCGGGCCTTATCAGAACAATTCTGACCAATACGTGGAATCGCCTTGCATGGACTTTTCGTCACTGACGGTCGATCCCGTGTTCCGATTTGCTTTCATTACAAGTTCAGAGGTCAACTGGGATGGAACTTGGATCGAGGTCTCTACCGATGCAGGTGCAACTTGGACAACCGTTGGTAATGTTGGCGAAGGCACAAATTGGTACAATAATGCGGATGAACATGGCCCCAATGGTCTTCTTGACTGGTGGGATGCTCCGTTCGGTGGTGCGGGTGAATGGACAACTGCCACTCACCTTCTTACCGGGGCCGCTGGACAGTCTTCCGTTAAGGTGCGTGTATTCTTCCACTCGGATGTGAGTGGAACCGATGAAGGTTTCGCATTTGATGACGTTGAGATATTCGAACAACCATCCGTTAACGCAGGTGTTGTTGAGATTCTATCTCCTATGAACGGTTGTGGTCTTTCTGCAAGCGAAACCGTCAAGGTGATCCTTCAAAACTTTGGAGATGCCGATCTGGTAAACTTCAACGTTGAATATGATGCTGGAAACGGAGTGGTGACGGAAATGATGACGGATACCCTTTTCTCCTCAACTACAGATACGTTCACCTTTGCAACTCCAGTAGACCTATCGGTGGCCGCCACTTACGATTTCGGTGCCTGGACCGCTGTTGCCGGTGACGGAGACGCCACAAACGATTCACTGTTTGCATCAGTTACCAACTCACCTGTCATCACCTCACTTCCTTATATGGAGGATTTTGAGAACGGACAGGGCGGTTGGGTCTCTGGCGGAACAAACAGCTCGTGGGAATTGGGTGTTCCGGCCGGTACGTTCATCGATACGGCCAGTTCAGGCATTAACGCATGGGTAACCAATCTGAGTGGTTATTACAATATTCTGGAACAATCCTACGTGGAGTCGCCTTGTTTCGATTTCTCATCATTGCAACTCGATCCGCGATTGAGACTTGCTGGAATAGTAAGTTCTGAGCAGGCTTGGGATGGCGCTTGGATAGAGACCTCTGTGGATGGCGGTGCCACGTGGACGGTACTTGGTGCAACGGGCGAAGGGACCAACTGGTACAACGATGCATTCCCTGCTAACGGAAACTTCCCCACTGGTTGGGACGGAGAACAGACCCAACCGGGTATGTGGTTCGAGGCGGAGCACCTTCTTGATGGAACAGCCGGGTACTCAAGCGTCAAGATCCGTGTTAATTTCTCAGAGGATGGTTACTTCAATCAAATGGAAGGATTCGGATTCGACAACATCCGTATTGAGGAGCAACCTGCAATCAATGGAGCCCTTACAGCCATTTCATCTCCAACTACAGGTTGCGGACTTTCGGCTGCTGAGTCTATAACGGTGGATGTTGCCAACCTTGGCTATATAACCATGGATTCCATCGTGGTCTCGTACATGGTAAACAATGGAACGCCCGTAATGGAGGTTTTCAACGGGTCGCTGGCGCTTGCAGGAGATACCACACTCACCTTCTCAACCACGGTTGATATGAGTGTTCCGGGAGAATACGACCTTACGGTATGGGTATCTACCGTTGGTGATGGCGACACGTCCAATGATACCATGAGTGTGATGGTCACCAACGTTCCTATCGTATCAAACTTCCCTTATGATGAGAATTTCGAGAATGGAGCAGGTGGCTGGACCTCTATGGGTACCAATGGCATGTGGCAATTGGGCGACCCTGAAGGCATGCTGATCGACACGGCATACAGTGGAGTCAATGCTTGGGCAACCAACTTGGACAGCATGTACTACCAGAACGATCAATTGACCTATCTGACCTCTCCATGTTTGGATTTCTCGAACATGAGCGATGACCCGATCATTCGGTTCGCATTTATCGGAGACTCAGAAGTTGGTTGGGACGGCATGTGGCTTGAAATGACCACAGATGGCGGAACCACTTGGACAACCGTTGGTCAGGTGGGCGATGGTACCAACTGGTACAATGATCCAAATCAGCACGGAGCCAACTTCGATCTCGATTGGTGGGACGGACAATCCGGTGGCTGGCTCATTGCAGAACGATTGCTTGATGGCGTGGCCGGAATGTCTGGTGTTCAGGTACGATTTGTATTCAGTTCCGATGTTTCTGGTGTGTACGAGGGCTTTGCTGTGGATGACATCAGCATCCGTCCGCAACCGCAGCTTGACCTTGTCATGCTGAGCATGGACGCTCCGATGGATGGCTGTTCATTGGATCAGGAGACCGTAACGGTTACCTTCTGGAACAAGGGATTGCAAACCGTATCAGGTTTCGACCTCGGTTTCATGGTTGACGGCAACACCGCTCAAACCGAAACTTATTCAGGTTCAGTTGCCCATGGCGATTCTGCCAGCTACACCTTTACGGTGGAAATGGCCGACCTCTCCACAACAGGAATGCACAGCATTGATGTGTTCACTGCACTCTCTGGAGATGAGGACATGACCAACGACACGCTGAGCAATAACATGGTTGAAAACTTTGGTTCGGGTACGCCTCTTACACAGACCGAAGCTCCGGGACTACCGATCAGCAATGATATTGCTGCAGGTACCACCTCTCAGATATTCTTCTGTGGTCTTCCACAGTCGTTAGACGGATGTTTGGAGATTGCCAGCGTAACGATCGATTCCATCGATCATACATGGTTGTCTGACCTTGACATCTATCTGATCTCTCCAGCAGGAGACACGGTTGAACTCTCTACAGACAATGGTGGTTCTGCCGATAACATGTCGAACGTAGTATTTACAGACACCTCCACCAACGACATCACGTTGCAGACCTCCGACATTATGCCGGGATACTACCATACGGAGGATTCGCTCGGGTTCGCTGGCCTTTACAACGGTCAGGATCCGAACGGTGGATGGTCGCTCTTCATCAGGGATGATGCGGGTGGTGATGATGGAACGTTGATCAGCTGGTCCATGAGCTTTGCCGATCACAGCCCAACACCAACAATTGCCTATTCCGATACCACCATTTGCATTACGCAGGTGCTGGAGGTGACGATAGACGAACAATACGATTCGTACCTGTGGAGCACCGGACACAACACGCAGACCGCGCAGTTGTACGGAAACGTGCTCGGCCTCGGACAGTATGAAGTTTCGGTTACAGTGGATCAGAACGGTTGTACAGGTGTAAGTAACTCGTTCATGCTAACGGTAGATGCCTGCGCTGGCATTGAAGAACTCGGTAACCTGAACATTGAAGTTTACCCGAACCCAAGCAATGGGAACATTGTGCTGAGTGTTGATGGAAGTTCAAAAGAGCTTGGTCTTACCGTACAGGACATGAACGGCAGAATGGTTCACATGGAAACCTTGGGTGAGGTGAACAGCCGCTTGCAGAAGAACATTGACCTAAGCGGTCTGGCAAATGGCGTTTACCTCTTGAGATTGACAAATGGAAACGACTCGCTCATCAAAAAGCTGGTCATCCAATAATGGTTGAAGGTTGGTTAGTACAGAAAGGCGGAACGCATGTTCCGCCTTTCTTATTTTTAGCCCATGGCACGTACACCTACAGTTTCTGTCCCGCTTGGTTATCAGGCTCCCGATTTCAAACTACCCAATGTTGTTTCAGGCAATGAAACTTCTTGGAAAGACATCACAGGCAAAAAGGCCACCGTGGTTCTTTTCATCTGCAACCATTGCCCGTTTGTGATCCATGTAATGGACGAACTGATACGCGTTGGCAACGATTACAAAGACCGTGGAATCGGCTTTGTGGCCATCAGTTCCAATGATGTGGAGAATTACCCGGACGATTCTCCCGAGAAGATGAAACAACTGGCGTTGGAAAAGGCATTTCCGTTTCCGTATCTGTATGATGAATCGCAACAGGTGGCCAAAGCCTACACGGCCGCCTGTACGCCCGACATCAGCGTTTTCGATGCAAACGATACGTGCGTGTATCGCGGACAATTGGACGATAGCCGACCGGGAAATGCTGAACCCGTGAACGGCAAAGACCTCCGCGAGGTGCTTGACCTTCTTATCGAAGGAAAATCCGTTCCTACCGACCAGCGGCCAAGCCTTGGTTGCAACATCAAATGGAAAGCAGGGAACGAGCCCGACTATTTCTGATTCTCCGCGTAGCGCTTAAAGCTTTCCGCACTCTTGGTCAGCTGCCGGTCCAAGGTTCCCTTTACCAGGCCGGAAGCCAGTTTGAAAGCCCCTTTCAACTCCACATGCTGAACCATGATGAACTTTGTGTTCTTCGGTGAAAGTTCCTCGAAACGATAGTTGGAATAGCTGACATACCCCTGCCCCTCGTACCGAATGATGTACTCTTCTGGCAGGTCGTTACTGATCACCGTTTCGGTAATGAGCATTCTTCCTGCAGGGGAATCGAACACCACCTTGCTAACCGCCCCCGGTTGTCTGAACTCTCCCGAAATATGCTCCACCGATCGCAGCCCTTCCAACCACTACAACGTCACATCCGGGTCCAGCAACAATTTGATCAACAGGTCTACCGGCTTGCCTATCTCAATCTCTGAACTGAACTTCATTTCACACAATTACCAAGAACAAGAAACGAAAAAGGCGCTCCTATTAAGAACGCCTTTCCTGTCAGTTATCAAAAGGTTTTTCAATACGTTTTGACCATCATGTGTCTTTGCTGCTAAAGCCATACAGACCTTGGAACCGACCACAATACAACTAAGTACATTCGGAACCCTTGATCCCGTGTTGACAGCAGGGAAGTGTTTGCGCTAATCCTTCACCACCTTCACAGAAAAACTTCTTCCCTTTTCATCCGATCCTTGGAGAACGTAGATGCCGCTCGGCCAAGCGGAAACATCTTCCGTATGAATCCCCCGCCCTGCGGGCACCCCCTTTGAAAGGGGGAACTGGCGGCCGCACATGTCCGTTACCGTAATTGTGAGCTTGGCCGAAGGGTCCAACACCTCAATATTCAAAACATCAACCACCGGGTTGGGCCACACATCTACCATCACGGTCTTTTCCTCCTCCTCAATGCCTACCGTACAGTTGGGGTACGGGCAGCCGATGCTGTCAACTTTCAGCAGCCAGGCATCTTGACCGTTCGTCTCATCATTGATTGCCTGACCGCTTAGCAGGAAACCGCCATCATCGGTGGCGAGAACGCCATAGAAAAGGTCGGTGTATTGGTTATGGTTGTATTTACGCTGCCAAAGCAGATTGCCTTCGCTGTCTGCTTTCAGGAGCCAGCCGGCATCACCATCTGCGGAATTGTTAGTAAGTCCCGTGGCTACTATGGTTGAATCAGGGTTGACAAGACAATCAAAGAGATAATTGCTACCCGTTCCCTCTGGATGGGCGTATGTTTGCTGCCAGATTATATTTCCCTCCGAATCAATTCGAATTATCCTTCCATTTCCTTGGCCTCCGCCACCAACAAGAACATAACTCCCACTGGGCCCATCCGCTATCGAAGAACCTGATTGATTGTTCGAGTCTCCATAGGTCTTATGCCATTGCTCATTGCCCTGAGCATCTGTTCGTACCAAGTACCAATCCTTTTGACCGGCACCAAAACTTCGGGTCCAGCCCAACAAAAGAAATCCTTCATCCGGTGTTTGAACCACATCTGTACCAGCTTCGTATTGTCCTCCTCCATACATTCTGCTCCAACTCATATCCCCATCAGAATCGGTTTTCACAAGCATCATCTGAGCGTCATTCGTACCGCCAGTATCAATAGTTGATTGACCAACAATAACGAAACCACCATCTATGGCTTGAATAACGCGACCGGGAATATCTAATCTAAAATCTTCTCCATATCGCTTTTTCCAATACTGTGTTCCATCAATATTCATTTTTCTCAGTACGAAATCCCCTGGTACTGGCTGGGTCAGAATCTGTTCAAAACCCCTCGCAACTACAGTTGTGTCATCCAATACGATCAAATTTCCACTCTGTTCCCGTACGGAGTCAATCAAAGGCAACTCAAATGCCGAAATAATGGTGCCTTCATCATCAATGGCAAACATGCTTTGCTGACTAGCAAGTGTATCCGTGAAAAAACCACTGTTCCAGCATATATATCCGTCTCCAAGCTTTTGAGTTCCACCAAGACCTATTCCATCTGCGCGATCATCGAATAGGTATAAGTCATCGAAATAAATTGGTTGCGCCTTTGAGACAAAACCTACAATGATGAGAAAGAATGTTCCTATTGTCCTAAACACAGCAGTTTTTCTTGAAGCAGTTGTTTGCCATTTTCTGACACGCGCAATATGTAGAAGCCTTGGCATTCTCCTAAGTTAAGCATCCGTTGTCCAACTTTTGCCGCTGCCATCGATTGCGGTGGTGTGGAGCCGTGTGGGGTCGTGTTCCGTCAAGAAACGAAAAAGGCGTTCCTGTTAAGAACGCCTTTCCTGTCAGTTGTCAAAAGGTTTTCAATGCACTCCTATCTCCGACAGGTAGCGCTCCGCATCCAAGGCGGCCATGCAGCCTGTTCCTGCAGCGGTTACTGCTTGACGGTAAACCTTATCGGCTGCATCGCCTGATGCAAATACACCCGCGATCTTGGTCTTGGACGTTCCTGACTGAACCTTGAGGTAGCCTGTTTCGTCCATATCCAACCACCCCTTAAAGATGTCGGTATTCGGTTTATGCCCGATGGCCACGAAGAAACCCGTACAAGGGATCACACTTTCCTCATTGGTCTGGTTGTTCACCACTTTCACACCTTCCACATTCTTCTCTCCAAGAATCTCCACCGTATCGGTGTTCCAACGGATCTCAATGTTCTTGGTGTTCATAACGCGATGCTGCATGGCTTTGGAAGCGCGCATCTCATCCCGTCTCACCAACATGGTAACCTTAGAGCAAAGCTTGGCCAAGTAGGATGCTTCTTCCGCAGCGGTATCTCCTGCACCAACAATTACCACTTCCTGACCTTTGTAAAAGAAGCCATCGCAAACCGCGCAGGCCGAAACCCCAAAGCCGTTCAAACGCTGTTCACTTTTCAATCCTAACCACTTGGCCGAAGCACCGGTTGCAATGATGACCGAATCGGCCAGCACGGTCTTATCGTTGATGATGACCTTGTGAACAGGTCCGGTAAGATCGACCTCGGTCACCATCTCATAACGTATCTCTGTACCGAATCGCTCCGCCTGCTTGCGAAAATCCTCCATCATCTCAGGCCCATTGACCCCATCAGGGTAACCTGGATAATTCTCCACATCCGTAGTAATGGTCAACTGACCACCAGGTTGCATACCTGTGTACATCAGCGGTTGCATGTCGGCACGGGCCGCGTAGATGGCTGCGGTATAACCAGCTGGGCCAGAACCGATGATCACACACTTTCTTCTCTCTAATTCTTCACTCATTTTATTTCCATTTGCTCGGCCAAGCCGAAATCTGATTATTTAATATTTCACACAGATAAACGTGTCTACTGTCGTTGCATATCCTGCCCAAACGCCTCTTCCTCCATTATCAAAATTGGAAAAAACAGGCGTTGGCGAACTGAACGGATTCAGGTTAGAAGCGGCATCCACCGATTCCCAGAAGTTGTAAACCCCTTGGTCTATCGTTCCCAATTTAACCACCACCGTATCTCCTTGTTCAAAAAGCCCAGTGTCCTCACCAGAACCATTGTCGTTGGCCAAGTTCGAACCCTGATAGATATTGAACTGAATGCTCTCACCGTTGAAAAGACGGTCTGAAAAACTGGGACCGCCATCAACAGGATACATGGAACGTCCCTGCGTAAAGTTCTCCGACCACATGAAGTAGTAATCGGTCGTTGCCGCAGGATCCGAAAGCTGCACCCAGATGGAGCCGAAGCTATCGACAGGAAGTTCATCCTTGTACCAAAGGCTATCCAAGTAGACCTGATGCTCGATGGTTGTTGATGCATTGTACTCCTTCCCTTCTACATAGGCTTTCAGCGCATAGGTCTTCCCCAGTTCACCGATCAGACTGAACTTGGCGTAAACGCACAGGTTCAAACTGGTTGGCAAGGAGTCGATGCCCAACGCCTCAAGTGCCTGCTGCCGTTGTTCAGGCGTGAGGTCATTTACGCAGATCTGATCCATTTCGTAACGCGTACCATCAACAGTGATGAACACGCTATCTGCCGTTACCAGCGAGTTGACGATGGCCTCTGTTGCCGTGTTGATGGGAGAAAAGTAGCTCTCGCTTCGGCTGATGATGAGATAGGGGAATTTCCCATTCTCGATCTGCCCTTCAAACACAATTCCGCTAACGCCTTCGGGAAGATTCACATTCAGCACCTTCTCGCAGGAGGAGAACGCAGCTATTCCGAGCAGAAGAACGAATACGGAAATTGAAAATCTACGCATCTCTTAGAATTTGAAGTTCCACGTTACGCTTGGCAATATCGGAAACACGGACACTTGGCGTGCTTCAATACTGACAGTTTGATTCTGTTCATCCACCTTCTGTGTAAAGTAGATGAAGTACGGATTCTGACGGCTGTAAACGTTGTAGATACCGAAGTTCCACGTGCTCTTGAAACGTTTTTTCTTCTTGGGATTCGGATGCAACGTTGCTCCCAGGTCCAGGCGGTGATAATCGGGCATACGGAACGAGTTGCGCGAACCGTATTCGGTCACCAGATTGCCATTGATGAAGTAGCGCGAAGCAGGAACGGTCATCGCGCTTCCTGTTCCATACACGAAAATGGCAGAGACAGACCAACGCTCGTTGATGCGGTAAGAGGCCACGATGGAAAGATCGTGTCTGCGGTCGTACCGCGCTGGGAACCACTTGCCTTGGTTCAGATCGGGAAACTTGCGATTGGTCCACGAAAGCGTGTAACCGATCCATCCCGTAAACTTCTGTCCGTTCTTCTTGATGAAGAATTCTGCTCCATAGGAATTGCCTTTCCCGAACACGAAATTGTTATCTGGATTGTTGTTGATGTTGTCGCCTGGACTGAACCCATCCTTGTAGGCAATGAGGTTCTTCATGGTCTTGTAGTAGGCTTCCACACTTGTTTCCAATTTGTTGTCGAAGAAGTTGTGGAAATACCCGATGGCCCATTGATGACCTTGCTCTGGTTTAACTATATCCGTGCTTGGAACCCAAAGGTCCGTTGGAAAACTGATGGAGGCCAAACTCGCCAAGTGGAGGTACTGGAAGTTCATCGTGTAGCTGGCCTTGAGGGAATTGTGCTTGCCCAGCATGACGCGGCCCAGAACACGCGGTTCAGCAAACGCATACGTCTTCACGTTTTTCAGCGCTCCGTAATGCACGGTGTCTACCACCTGTCCCACCTGATTCAGTATGTACCGATCGAATGGCCCAGTATGGGCGAACATGGAACCGCGAACACCCACATTTACTTTAAAACGTTTGGAAATATCCCAATCATCCTGAATGTAGATGGCCGCTTCATGCGCATGGTATTTGACCACGCCACCAAGATCGAGCTGGCTTCCGCCCGAACGGGCCGAAATACTACTTGGCGTGAACGTATGGTAAATGTAATTGCCACCGAACTGAACATTATGACGCACATCGGGCAACCAGTTCAGATCCAATTTCAGGTTGTAATCTCTGATGCCCGATTGCAGCGTCAGATCGAACTCTTGCTGGCCCGCCCCGAACTCAAACTTGTAATCGCTGAAAATGAGCGATGTGTTCATGAACAGCTTCGGATTGAAGATGTGATTCCAACGCATGGATCCCGTGGCATTTCCCCAACCGATGTTCGCCTTGAAACCATCTGCACTCTTAAATCCGAAAACATCCCGCCCGAAATAACCGCTCGCAAACAAACGGTCCTTGCTTCCAAGTGTGTAATTCAACTTTCCGTTCAGGTCGAAAAAGTAGTAGCTGGCACCTGCAAAGAAACTTCCGCCATTGTTGTTATTGTTGTTGCTGGTTGCCGCGTTGGCAATGGCTCCGCCAAGAAGTCCTGCATAGGCAAATCGCCCAGAGACAATGAACGAGCCTTTGTCTTTAACGATCGGTCCTTGAATCGTAAGACGCGAGTTGATGACCCCTATTCCACCATCCACTTCAAATTTCTTGTTGTTGCCTTCCTTCATGCTAATATCCAGCACCGAGGCCAAACGACCACCATACTTGGCAGGCATGCCTCCTTTGGTCAGTTCCATGCCTTTGATGGCATCGGCATTGAAAACCGAAAGGAATCCGAACAAGTGTGATGCGTTATAAACCACCGCCTCATCCAACAGCACAAGGTTCTGGTCAGGACCTCCACCACGGACGTAAAGCCCCGCGTTTCCTTCCGAACCTGACTGAATACCAGGCATCAACTGAATGGTTTTGATGATGTCGACCTCGCCCATCAAAGCAGGCAATTCTTTCACCTGTTGGATCGGAATCTCCACCGTGCTCATTCTCGCACTTGTGGTGTTCTCGTCCTTCTTCTCGCCCGTTACCACAACCTCTTCCTTCGTATAGGTCGATTCCTTCAGTTCGAGGTTGAGCTCCGTGTCCTTGTTCAGTTTTATCTGCTGCGAGTAGGTCTCATATCCCAAAAATGAAACCTTCAGCGTATAATCTCCTTCGGGTACCGTAATGGAAAAGAAGCCATAGACGTTGGTGGTCGTCCCTTTCATGATCGGTTCCAAGAAAACGTTGGTACCGATCATGGTCTCCCCATTGGCACCATCGGTTACCGTACCACTAATGGTGTACTTCTCTTGGCCAATTGCAAAATGCGCGGATAACAACAATGAAAAGAGCACGCAGCAGTGCTTGAACTTCAAGTTCATTTTTGAGAGCAGTCCGAATTAGAGGTTGAGTTCATTTTTGAGCGCTGCAAAAGTAACCGACTTTAGGCAGTTTTGTTGTTGCAGGATCAAATAGAATTGAATGAAAAAGGTGACCGAGGTCACCTATTCAAATTTCGGTCGGGGTGAGTGGATTCGAACCACCGCTCTCGCGCCCCCCAGACGCGCACTTTAACCGGGCTAAGCTACACCCCGAAACGGTTGGCAAATGTATCACTTTTCGATACTGTCGGAAAAGTTCGGAGGACACCGAATATTCTTGTACCGAAAATTCATTAATCTTGTAATCACCAAAAACAGCGTTTACGTTCTAAGAAACCAGCACACAGATGTTAAAGAAAATTGTCCTTTCATTCTCAATTGCGGTAGGTTTTACCATGATCGGCAAAGCCCAATGTATAGAAGGAAACTGCCATGAAGAAGTCGGCACCTTCCTGTTCGAAAACGGTGATAAGTTCAAAGGTCAATGGAGAAAGGGACTTCCATCCGGCTATGGTGTTTACGAGTTTGCCAATGGCGATGTGTACAAGGGTGCTTGGAAAGACGGGAAAATGTCTGGCCGCGGAACGTACACTTACAATAATGGAGACAAGTACATCGGTGAGTGGAAAGAAGGTCTGATGAACGGTCGAGGCCATTTCTACTGGAATCTTCCCGGAGACCTTATGACCAATGCCAAATACGAAGGCTTCTTTAAAGACGGTCAACCGGAGAACATCAACTTTGAACCTGTCGGAACACCGGCAGAGCCGCCATCATATAAGTGATCCAAGAGGGCTTCGGCCCTCTTTTTTTGCTTTCATCAACCGATTCTCGCGCTGCCTGAGAAATTATCATCTCTTGCCGATTCGCGTTTCTTTTAGCATCTTACACACGCTCCATGATCAAAGAAACCATCATATTCTTGGCGGCCTTTCTGCTGATTTCCATTTCAGCAAATCGGATAGCGAAACTGTTCCAAAAGATCGGCCTTCCGTTCATAACGGGAGTGCTTTTCGTAGGTATTCTATCTGGTCCGTTTGTACTCAAAATGTTTCCGAAGGATGGCCACTTGAGCCTCAGTTTCATCAACGAAATGGCGTTGGCCTTCATTGCCTTTGCCGCAGGTTCTGAGCTTTACCTGAAAGAACTTCGAACGCGGTTGGGCCAGATCTCCCTCATCACCGTTGGCCAGCTGCTGGTCACTTTTCTTCTCAGTGCAAGTGTTGTTTATTTTCTGGCGGAGCGTATTCCGTTCATGGGTACGCTCTCAAACGGGCAAAGAATGGCCATTGCTATTTTAATGGGAACCATTTTCGTGGCGCGATCGCCCTCATCAGCCATCGCGGTCATTAACGAACTGAGAGCGAAAGGCCCATTTACCCAAACGGCTTTGGGGGTCACGGTGATCATTGATGTGTTGGTGGTCATTCTGTTCGCTATCGCTTTTGCCCTGTCCAAATCGTTGGTGAACAATGATGAGATGGGAATCGGGTTTGCTGTTCGTCTGGCAATGGAACAGCTCATTTCTTTCGGGATCGGTTATGCGTTGGGAAAACTGTTGGCCTTGCTGTTCTCTACCAGACTCAACAGAAGGCTGAAGTCCGTTTTACTTCTTGGCATCGGCTACTCGGTTTACGTTTTCTCACACATCATCAGGAAATATTCCTTGTCTCATTTAGGGCATGAGGTATTTATCGAGCCGCTGCTCATCTGCATCATTGCCAGCTTTGTAGTGGCCAATTTCTCAAAGTATCGGCTTGATTTCCATGCGGTGATCGAAGAGGTCGGGCCGTATGTGTATGTGGGATTCTTTACGCTCACGGGGCTTTCCCTCTCATTCGACAGACTAATTTCTGTTTGGGAGATCGCTGTGGTGCTGTTTGCCGTCCGTCTGGGCAGCATCATTATCGGCAGCTTGGTTGGGGGCGCTTTGGCGCGAGATTCCTGGAAGTTCAATCTTCTTGGTTGGATGCCGTACGTTACCCAAGCGGGTGTCGGCATCGGTCTGGCAACCATTGTGGCCGTGGAGTTCACCCAATGGGGCGAAGAATTTCTGACGCTCGTCATCGGTGTCATTGTCATCAACCAAGTGATCGGTCCTCCGTTGTTCAAATGGGCCATCAAGTATGTAAAAGAAGATCACCTGAAGGCGCAGGACTCAGATGGCAACGAGGTACGGGATGCCATCATTTTCGGCTACGAAACACAGGCGGTGTCGTTGGCAAAACAGCTTAAGAACAGCGGTTGGGACGTTAAAATTGCTACGCTTACCGCAGAAGAGACCGAAATTTCGGGGATTCCAGTCGTGAAGATCAACGCCATTGAAAAAGAGGAATTGAACCGCATCGAGTGCGAAAAGGCCAATACGGTGGTCACGCTGCTTTCTGACGAACAAAGCCTTGCGCTGTGCGAGATCGCCTATGAGAACATGGGCACCAGAAACTTTATTGTCCGCCTCAATGAGCGGGAAAACTTCGAGAAGTTTCATGAGCTTGGCGCGCGCATTGTAGAACCGAACACGGCCATGGTCGGATTGCTCGATCATTTTGTCCGTTCGCCCAAGGCCACTTCATTGCTTCTTGGTATGGAGCCTGACCAAGACTCATTGGACATCGAAGTTACAAGCCCCGAAATACATGGTATGGCGCTGCGCGATCTGCGCTTTCCGTCAGATGTACTTATTCTTTCGGTCAACAGAAATGGAAGCGCTTTGGTGTCTCACGGCTTCACAAGGCTGCGCATCGGAGATATAGTGACCGTAGTTGGTTCCATCAATAGTTTGGACAAGGTGCGACTGAAACTCGACTCTTGACAACATGCCGCATTCTTGCATCTGAATTGTTCCTTTTCTGTTTTTGATCTTTTTAAGAGATTGCCTTTGTCAAAGCAAAGTCGATTCACGTTCTTTGCCCGACTAAACCCAATAAACAAAGGATGAAAAATCTATTACTTGTACTTGTACTTGTTGCTTCTGGAGTTTCTGCGATGGCGCAGAATATCGGATACGCAGATATCAACGCGATTCTTTCTGTGATGCCAGAGAATGAGAAGATCAACGAAGACCTTCAGATATACGCCACAGGACTTCAGAAACGACTGGAAGACTCTAAAACACAATTGGATGCCATTGTAGCCGAGTTCAATAAGGTGCTGGCCGCTGGAGATACGGCTAAGGCGTTGGAATACCAGAAAAAAGGGTTGGAGTTGGACAAGGAGCTTCAGAAGGCTTCTGCGGCAGCTGAACAGCAACTTGCTCAGAAAAGAGGTGAACTGCTTCAACCAGTACTTCAGCGAATCCGTGGAGCCATGGAAGTTGTGGCCAAGAAAAAAGGCTTTGAGTACGTGATGAACTCAGTAGATGGTTCGGGAACATCGATCCTGCTTTGGGGACCAGAAGGTCACGACATCACACGTGCAGTAGTTGATGAACTGGGAATCAAACTGGAGAATCCGAACGGAGGTGATCAGCAAGCTGCGCCAATGCAAGATTCAGGCAAGAAGAAAAAATAATCTTAACCCAAGGTTAAACCTTCAAACCGCTTTCGTTTCAAACGGAGGCGGTTTTTTATTTTCGATGTATGCGATCTTTCTTCTTTGTCCTTTTTCTGTTCCCTGTCGTGATAAATGCTCAGCCATTGCAGCCGCAGGAGGTTCAAATTCCGATGCGAGACAGCGAAGACCTTGCGGCTGATGTTTACGTGCCTGCCAATTGCAGCAGTTGCCCGACCATTCTCATCCAAACACCTTACTGGAAAAACTGGTTCAGATATAATCTACCATTGAATGTGGAAACAGACATTGACAACAGCCCTTATGCTTTTGTGGTGGTGGATTGGCGCGGTTTCTATGGTTCATCTGGCGCATTGAACGGACAACCGAACCGTGGCGAGGATGGCTACGACTGCGTGGAATGGATCGCGCAGCAAAGTTGGAGCAACGGAAAAGTGGGAACGTGGGGGCCAAGCGCCTTGGGTGTCATCCAATTTCAAACCGCCAAGGAACATCCTCCGCATCTGACCTGTTGCGTTCCTCTTGTAGCCGCTCCCCAGTTCTATTACGAGGATTACTTCCCTGGCGGTGTTTACAGAACAGAATATGTGGAGCAATTGGATGCATTGGGGTATGGCCTTTCAGGAATCCTGTTGTCGAACCCTTACTACAATTTGGTTTGGCAAGGAGCCGAAAGCGGTTCCTGGTATCCGAGTGAGTTGGATGTTCCTTTCTACATGATCGGAGGATGGTTTGACCATAACATACGTGACATGTGGAATATCTTTCCTGCCATGGTTCAGAGCGAGTCGACCGATGTTGACCACAAAATCCTGTTCGGGCCATGGACACATGGCGGTCATGGAACCGCAGCACCCGGAACAGCACAGCAGGGCGATCTTAGCTTCCCTTCCGCGGCAGGAGTGGAAACGGACAAGGCCGTGGCATTCTTCGCATATCACTTACTGGAACAGCAGAACGGCTGGCAGAATGAACCCCGCATCCATTATTTCCAGATGGGAATGGACGAATGGTTTGACGCTTCGGAATGGCCGCCCATTTCGCAGACCGTGAACTATTACTTGGGTTCAACATCAGACATTGGCACTACGCTTGGTTCAAGCGGAACGGCACCGTACTTCACCGATCCTGCCGACCCTTCTCCCACGGTTGGTGGACCAACGTTGAAAGCCGATCTGTTGCAGGGTCCGTACGATATTTCCAGCACCGTTGAATCGCGCTTTGATTACGCTCTTTTTGAAACGGATGTGCTAACGGAAGACCTTTCGGTTCAAGGTCGGATCAATGTGAAATTGTTTGTGAGCACCGACCAATTGGATGGTGACGTGGCCATTCGTCTCACCGATGTTTTCCCAAACAATGAGAGCATTATCATGCGAGATGGCATTCAGAGATTACGGTTCAGAAATGGGTTTTCGCATAATGATGAAGCGTTCTGTTCCACTGGAGAAGTGTATGAGGTGAACATCGAGTTGGAGGATATTGCTCATACATTTTTGACGGGACACAAGATCCGATTGCTGGTAACAGGTGCCAACTATCCACGTTTTGATGTGAATCTGAACAACGGTCAGCAGATGTACACCGCTGGAGATACGATCATGTCTGGTTCCAATGTGCATTTCGGAACGGATCATCCATCACGTTTGGAATTGCCCGTAGTGATGAATGTTTCGGTGGATGAAGCGAACGGAACCAATTTCAGCATCTACCCGAACCCAGCAACAGATGCAGTTTGGTTGGAAATGCAAAAAGCGACCACGGCCAATGTGCGGTTATTCAATACACTTGGTGAAACCGTTGGCCAGTTCAATGTTCAAGGCTCAAGGCATAAGATCGATGTGAGTGGGCTGAAACAAGGGGTTTATCTCTTGGAAGTGGAAACGCCTGATGGCGTGACAAACGTCAGCCGATTTGTAAAGCTCTGAGGACTAACTTTGAACTCAGAACTTCAAACTTTGAACTAAGCCATGCTCGGACTTAAACTACCGACCGACCCGCGTTGGGTGAATATTGCGGAAAAGAACATTGAAGAGATTCTGACCGATCATGCTTACTGCGAACAGAAAGCCGCTTCGAGTGCCATTTCATTCATCATTCTTTACCCAGAGAAAACGGAACTGGTAGAGGCCATGGCCGCTTTGAGCCGTGAAGAAATGGAGCATTTTCAAATGGTGCATGAACGCATTATTGGCAGAGGACTGACCTTAGGCCGACCTCGCAAGGATGAATATGTAAAACAGATAGCCGATTTCTTTAGCAAGAACGTAAGCCGAGAACAGCGTTTGGTTCAAGACCTGATGATCGCTGCATTGATCGAAGCGCGTAGCTGTGAACGTTTCCGCGTGCTATCTGAGAACATTGAAGACAAGGAACTGGCCGAATTCTATCGTAACCTGATGGTTAGCGAGGCCAACCATTATACCATGTTCCTCAAATTTGCCCGACAATATGGTGGCCGCGAAAAGGTAGATGAGCAATGGAACGCACTACTAACGTTTGAGGCCGAAGTGATGAGAAATCTCGGCAAAGAGGAAAAGATTCACGGTTAGGCTTACCACCTTGCGTTCCACCAAAGACTGGTTTGATCTAACAAATCATTCAGCACGGTAAGTAGGTCATTTCCCTCAGCAATCCAAGCGTTCCAGTTCCTCTCCAATAAATCGAAGAGATCTTTGTCCTTTGATCTTAGGAAGTTCTCCAATTCACGGTGGGCGGCATCATATTTTGGTTTTCGATTATCCTTCACTTCATAAAAACAACGGAAGAAACAGGAAATGGAGCGGTTTCCCTCAAATATTGGATTATCGAATGATTCATTGATTCTCTGCATCAAAAATTGCACATCAGGTTTATTATCCCGAGTAAAACTCTCTGGTGAAAACCCTAATTCAATGAAGATTGGAAACATTCGTTGATGAGCAAAGACGTTAATGATTTCACTATTCAATGACCTGTAATTGAATAAATAATAAACGAAATCATCTTTTTTATCCGCAGCACCCATTGCTTTGACATATTGAAACCCATTTAACATCAAAGAAGCATGCAAAAGCTCATGAGTAAAGCCCTCAATCTGCCGATCTGAAAAATCATAGCGGAACTTTACAGCGTTGCTTTTTGACGGAATCGGTTCAAACTCCCATCCACCCTTTGATTTTTCAAATTCCACTTCGAGACAATCAAAAACCGAATTGAACAGCTCTCGATTCCTGTCATCCACAAAGTTTTTCTCAATCTCAGACCGCTCCATAGAACACAATTAATTCTGACGAAAACTCCGCTCGCTCAACCGCTATATAGCAAGAAAGCCTGAAAGACTTCTCGATACGATTTTCTCCTCCGTCAAAAATCACTCGAAGTGACCCGTAGAGGAGTTTGGCTTTACCCTTCCATCGCAGCCTTCCAATCTTCTGGAATTGGAACTGAAGTGTTCTTCTGGTAGTCGAACGCAACAATGATGTTGGTGCCTTTGGCCGTTGGGCGTTCCCCTTTCTTGTCTGTTTTGGTAATGAGGCATTCGAGCACCACGCTCTTCCCTCCTATTTTACCAGCGCGCATGTATACTTTCACCTTGTCGCCCAAGAAAACAGGTTCGAGGTAATCGATGGAAACGTGAGCGAGGATGAAACCGACCTTGGTCCAGTCGATGGTAGGCAGCACGGCATCTGTAAACGCCATCCGCCCCAATTCCATCCAACTCAGATAAACTGCGTTGTTCACATGTCCAAGCGCATCGGTGTCTCTAAATCTTACCTGCGCCTCTACCGTTGCTTGAAATTCTTCCATTTGGTTTTGTTTGACTTTTGACCCCCTCCCCGCTTCGCGGTACTCCCCCTTTCAAGGGGGAGAGCTGGTGCGCTGATCAAACGTTTGCTCGAAGCGCACTCCCCTCCTGCAAAGAGCCTGCCCTGAGCTTGTCGAAGGGAGGGGTTGGGGGTGGTCCATTATTCCATTCTTAGCTTGCAAAGAGCGGTCGTCCGCTCATGAGTTCGTTTACCTGTGTTTTTACTTCCGCGATGACCGCTTCATTTTCATGGTTCGTGATCACGCGATCCATCAGGTCAACAATCGTTTTCACCTCTTGTTCTTTCAGACCGCGAGTTGTGATGGCTGGAGTTCCGACACGGATTCCTGAAGTGATCATCGGTGGCTGCTCATCAAACGGAACCATGTTCTTATTCACTGTAATTTCCGCCTTGCCAAGTGCAGCATCAGCTTCTTTTCCTGTTACATTCTTGGAACGCAGGTCGATGAGCATGCTGTGGTTATCCGTTCCGCCTGAAATGATCTTGTAACCACGGTCAACGAACTCGGAAGCCATCACTTTGGCATTCTTCACCATCTGCACGCAGTATTCGAGGTATTCGTCTGTCAAAGCCTCCCCGAAAGCAACTGCCTTGGCCGCGATCACATGCTCCAACGGACCGCCCTGCATGCCAGGGAAAACAGCGCTGTTCAGAATCATACTCATTTTCTTCACAGTGCCTTTTTGGGTGGTCAATCCCCACGGATTTTCGAAGTTCTTACCCACCATGATCATCCCACCGCGTGGGCCACGAAGGGTTTTGTGTGTGGTGGTGGTGACGATGTGGCAATCTTCCATTGGATCGGTAAGCAGGCCACGGGCAATTAACCCTGACGGGTGAGATATATCGGCCATCAGCAATGCACCAACCTCGTCAGCGATCTCGCGCATACGCTTGTAGTTCCAATCGCGGCTGTAAGCCGAAGCACCCGCAATGATGAGTTTGGGTTTGACCTCCTTCGCGGTCTTTTCCATGATGTCATAATCCACGGTTCCCGTTTCGCGGTTCACTCCGTAGAAATGTGCATTGTACAGAATGCCGCTGTAGTTGACAGGCGAACCATGCGTGAGGTGGCCGCCATGCGAAAGGTCGAAGCCAAGGATGTTGTCACCAGGTTTTAGACATGCCAACGCCACGGCCGCATTTGCCGAAGCACCTGAATGCGGCTGCACGTTCACAAACTCGCAGTTGAAAAGCTGCTTGGCACGTTCGCGGGCAAGGTCTTCCACCTGATCTACGAACTCACAACCACCGTAGTAGCGCGCACCTGGAAGTCCTTCTGCATACTTGTTGGTAAGCACAGAGCCTTGTGCTTCCATCACCTGTGGACTCACAAAATTCTCGGAGGCAATAAGCTCAACGCCTTCCAATTGGCGGTGCTTTTCCTGATCGATCAGATCAAATATCGCTGTATCTCGCTGCATATCTTTGAGTTTGGTCTGCGATCAAAAGTACCCAGCGAGATAGAAATGCGAAGCAATTCCTTGAAGGTTTTTGAACAAAGGTTTGAACATGGAATAGCCACGGAAACACAACTTGTCCCGATGTTTTCGGGAGATTTCCACAGAAGTTTTCACTGAAAAATTCTTTTGTTCAGTGCTTTCTGTGTTTCTGTGGCCAAAAACATGTTTCTTCAACTTTTTGATTCAAAAGGGTGCTTCATGAACAACAGAATTACAGAGCTTTTCAACATAAACTATCCGATCATACAAGCAGGTATGATCTGGTGCAGCGGCTGGCGATTGGCAAGTGCCGTGAGCAACGCTGGCGGATTGGGAATCATCGGTTCGGGATCGATGTACCCTGATGTTCTGAGAGAACATGTGCAGAAATGCAAAGCTGCCACGGATAAACCTTTTGCTGTGAACATTCCGCTGCTTTATCCAGACATCGACAAGCACATTGAAACCATCATTGAGGAGAAAGTACCGATCGTATTCTCTTCGGCTGGAAGCCCTAAAAAGTGGACCCCACTTTTGAAAGAGAACGGAATAAAAGTGGTGCATGTGGTTGCAAGTTCTATCCTTGCCAAGAAGGTGGAAGATGCGGGCTGCGATGCCGTTGTGGCAGAAGGTTTCGAGGCTGGCGGACACAACGGTCGTGAAGAAACCACTACGATGTGTCTTATTCCACAGGTTGTGGATGCTGTGGATATACCTGTCATCGCGGCAGGCGGCATTGGAACTGGCAAAACCATGGCAGCGGCTTTTGCTTTGGGCGCAGAAGGCGTGCAGATCGGAAGTCGGTTTGTGGCTTCGTATGAAAGTTCGGGACATGAATATTTCAAACAGGCCGTGATCAATGCCAAGGAAGGCGATACCAAGCTGAGCATGAAAAAATTGGTTCCTGTGCGTTTGCTGAAAAACCGATTCTTTGAAGAGGTGAAAGCATTGGAAGACCGCGGGGCGGAAGGCGGAGAACTGCTTGAACTGCTTGGAAGAGCCCGCGCCAAAAAAGGAATGTTTGAAGGCAACTTGGATGAAGGCGAACTGGAGATCGGACAGATATCGGCCTATATCGATGCGATGAAACCTGCGGGCGAAATCGTAGCAGAAATTGTAGAAGAATTCAACCGAACCTGCGAACAATTAGGGAGCCTTCGGCTTTAGACATAGAAAGCTTATAAATCGGTAAGGGCGTATGGCGATACGCCCCTACAACAAAATTTGACCATGAAACAACTGACATTCAGAAACGGAGACAAACTCGACATTCTCGGACTGGGAACTTGGAAATCAAAACCTGGTGAGGTTTATCAGGCCATCCGCTCAGCTATCAACATCGGTTACCGCCACTTTGATTGTGCGTTCATTTATATGAATGAGAAAGAAATTGGGCAGGCGTTTGCCGATGCTTTTGCCGCTGGCGATGTGAAGCGTGAGGATGTTTGGATCACTTCCAAGCTTTGGAACAATTCTCACCGAAAAGAGGATGTTCTTCCCGCGCTGAAAAAGACGCTTTCTGACCTGCAATTGGATTACCTCGACCTCTACCTGGTGCATTGGCCGCATGTGTTCAAGAAGGATTTCATGGGAGCTACTAAGGCTGAAGAAACATGGTCAACCGCTGAGGTTCCGCACATTGAAACATGGAGCGAAATGGAAGCGGCCGTGGAACTCGGATTGGCGAAACACATTGGTGTCTGCAACTTCAACAAGCACAAGTTGGGCAACCTGATCGACAAAGCGACCATCAAACCCGAAATGAACCAAGTGGAATTGCATCCGATGCTTCAACAGAACGACCTGCTGGAATTCTGCAAGGAGAATCACGTTCACGTCACCGCTTATTCGCCACTCGGTTCGCCCGATAGAAGTGCAGGCATGAAAGCCTCAGACGAACCCAATCTGTTCGAGCATCCCGTAATTAAGGAATTGGCGGGCAAGCACAATTGTACCGAGGCGCAGATAATGATCGCGTGGGCCATGGAACGCGGAACGGCTGTTATTCCGAAATCGGTGAATGAAGGCAGACAGCTTCAGAACTTCCGATCCACAGAGATCCATCTATCTGAAGATGACATGCAACTGATGGCCTCA
Organism: Flavobacteriales bacterium; assembly: GCA_016124845.1. NCBI lineage: Bacteria > Pseudomonadati > Bacteroidota > Flavobacteriia > Flavobacteriales > Flavobacteriales bacterium. The sequence continues at coordinate 161,844 of WGMW01000015.1, read as the reverse complement.
GCCGATACGGGTTACCGATACGTGAAGGGCCAGTTCTGGGCATTTGAGGGAACGGAATATTCGATGGATTGGCTGTGGAATAGGTAGCGTTCAGTCTATAGTCCACGGTTCATTGACCATGCAACCCTTTCGAATTTCAGATTTCGTACTTCGAATTTCTATTTGGAGGGAATATTCCACTTGATGGAAGTGCCGTTGAACTCCAACTGCTCCCAGATTTTTCTCTCGTTCTTCTTCCAATGGCTTTTGTGAACACCCAGCATCACCGCATCGAATATCATCAAAAAGCCACCTTGCATAATCAGTGAGTAACCAATGCCCTTCATCAGGTTATCAACCTTGGTGCTGTAACGGTTTCCGAATTCCTGTAGGAATACTCCCGAACCGATGTACAAACCATCAGCCGCAAGATTGATAGCATAAAGTGTTTCCTGCTGGCGTTGCAATTTGAACGTGCCAGGAATATCATACTCCATCCTGAGTCGCTTGCGAGCGCCCAGGTACGCAGGAATAGCAATTCCCAAGTTCACCACATTCCAGTAGGCATTCATCTGATGGAAATAGAACATCTGCGAACCCTTTTGGCTCGTTAACGCACCAGCGGTTCCGACTATGATGTTGCCTGCCGCCCAACTCCCCAACGCGATCATACCATTGCGCGAATGCGTGTTCAACTCGCGGTTGTACTGATTGAAAACCTCCATGTCCTGAGCTTGCGCTTGAAGGAAAGAGGAGAAAAGGAAAAACGATAAAAAATATTTCTGCATGAGCTTAAAGTTAGGCAAGAATGACTCCAAGGCCACAAGTACGTTTTTCATTTTTCCGTTTTTCGTTTCACCGAGCTTTGAACAGTAATAATCCTTCAATGTTTCGCGTTGACGCGTCTTGCACGAACCGTTAACTTCGCGCACCAATGTGGGCACTGCTTAAAAAAGAGATCAACAGCTTTCTCAACTCACTTATCGGGTACATCGTCATCTGCGTGTTCCTGTTGTTCGTTGGGCTGTTCATGTGGGTTTTGCCTACCGATGCCAACGTTATTGACAACGGTTATGCCGACCTGAGCACCCTTTTTACCGTAGCGCCTTGGGTATTCCTTTTCCTTATTCCCGCTATCACCATGCGCAGTTTTGCGGATGAGAAAAGCAGCGGAACGATTGAGCTTTTGCATACACGTCCGCTCAGCGATCTGAGCATCATCCTCGCCAAATATTTTGGTGGATTGTTCCTCGTGATCTTCTCGCTGCTGCCAACACTCGTGTATTTCATGTCGGTTTACCAACTTGGAAACCCGATCGGAAACATCGATACAGGAAGTGTTTGGGGTTCATATATCGGACTACTTCTGCTCGGTGCGGCATTTGTGAGCATCGGCATTTTCAGCTCCGCAATCAGCAACAACCAGATCGTCAGTTTCATTCTGGCAGTTTTCCTCAGTTGGGGATTATGGATCGGATTGGAAACGGTGGGCTCCTTCCAGTTCCTTGGAACGTGGGACCATGTTTTGCTGAGTATCGGTATCAACAGCCACTATAGCAGTTTGAGCCGTGGAGTAATTGATACGCGCGATGTGGTTTATCTCATCAGCCTTATTGCTGTTTTCATTGCGCTTACGCGAACCGTTCTGGAAAGTAGAAAGTGGTGAGAAAGACGATGTTGCGCGATATGATCCAATTGGTGACGGTTATCGGAATCGTCATTGCGCTGAATGTGCTGAGCGGGTTCTTCTTTACCCGTTTCGACCTCACTTCTGAGAAACGCTACACGCTTTCTGACACATCCAAGGAACTTTTGGAGAACATGGATGATGTCATCTACTTGAAAGTGTATCTGGATGGTGAGTTGCCTGCCGGTTTCCGCAGGTTGCGCGACCGGACCCGCGAAATGTTGGATGAGTTCCGAGCGTACTCCAATAACAATATCGAGTACGAATTCATCAATCCTGCCGATCAGCCAGATGAGAAAAGTCGCAACGAACTTTACCGCCAATTGGCAAAAGAAGGGTTGATGCCCACCAACATCCAAATAAAAACGGAAGACGGTGCCGAGCAGAAACTCATCTTCCCAGGGGCAATTATGACCTACCGCGGTAAGCAGGCCGCATTGCAATTGCTGAAAAGCCAGATGGGTGCGCTGCCTGAGGAAATGCTGAACAACTCGGTGGAAGATCTGGAATATGAGATCACCAACGGCATCCGCAAACTCACGGCATCGCATGCCGATGCCATCGGTTTTATTGAAGGCCACGGAGAATTGAACGAACGCCAAGTGGCCGATATGGCCAAGTCACTTTCGGAGTATTACCGCTTGGAACGCGTGAAGATCGATGGCAAACTGAACAGCTTGGTGAGCCGAAGCGAAGGCGACAGCGGAGTGCTCATCTTCCCGAAATACAAGGCCATCGTTATTGCCAAACCTGACAGTACATTTTCGGAAGAAGACAAATTCATGATCGACCAATACGTAATGTATGGAGGCCGTGTTCTGTGGCTGGTTGAGCCTGTTTTCTGCAACATGGACAGTCTGCGTTATTCGCCATCTACGCTTGCCGTACCAATAACTGTAAATCTGGAAGACATGCTTTTCAAGTATGGCGTTCGGGTGAACACCGACCTGATTCAGGATGCAAGATGCTCAAGTATTCCCGGACCCGCGGGTTATGTGGGAAATCAGTTGCAATGGGCGCTGCAACCGTGGGTTTTCTTCCCGATCACTGTTCCAGACAGCGACCATCCCATCGTGAGGAATTTGAACGGCATCAAACTCGAATTTGCTTCAAGTTTGGATACGGTGGGCGGAAAAGGCATCAAGAAAACGGTGCTTTTGCGAACCTCCGAACGCTCGCGGGCATTGCGAACACCAGCTCAGGTAAGTTTGGATGTAATGGTTCAGGAACCTACACCAGAAGAGTTCAACCGACCGCACATGCCGGTAGCCGTTCTGCTGGAAGGCAAGTTTGAAAGTGTTTTCAAGAACCGATTGACAAGAATCATTAAGGAAAGCGGTGAGATCAAATACCGAGAGGAAGGAAAACGGACAAAGATGGTGGTGGTGAGCGATGGCGACATCATCAGCAACCCGATAAACCCGGATGGAACGTATTTGCCCTGCGGATTCGACAGATACACAAGCCAACAGTTCGGCAACAAGAAATTCCTGCTCAACGCGGTGAATTATCTATGCGATGACGTGAACCTGACCACCATCCGATCGCGTGCGCTGGAAATCCGTTTGCTCGACAGGAAAAAAGCGGAGGCCGAACGTACCAAATGGCAGATCATCAATATTGCCATTCCTATCGGGCTCATTATTCTATTTGGGCTGATCAATGCCTACCTCCGCAAAAAACGTTACGCCTAAATGAAAAAGAACCTCATTGGACTGCTCATTCTGTTGGTACTCGGAGCCATCGCCTTCTACGTTTATCAGGAACGCGGTTCCGGAACCATCAAACCCGAATTGCATGACTTTGCGGTGGAAGACACTTCGGCCGTGACCAAGATCTTCTTGGCTGACAAGAACGGACAAACGGTGCTTTTGGAACGCAAAAACGACCACGAATGGACTGTGAACCGTGACCACAAGGCACGGAAAGATGCCATTGATGTATTGCTGAAAACCATCAAGCGAGTGGAGATGAAAACTCCGGTTTCGAGCACGGCCCATGACAATATTGTGCGGTTGCTGGCCGGAAAATCCATCAAAGTGGAGATCTATAAAGGCGAGGAAAAAGTGAAAACCTACTATGTGGGAGATGCCACAGATGACAACCAAGGCACGTACATGCTTATAGAAGGTTCGCGAACGCCTTTCATCTGTCACATTCCGGGGTTTTACGGTTATCTGACCGGACGCTACATGACGCGTGCTTGGGAATGGCGCGACACCGAGATATTCAAATACCGACTTTCGGAGATCGCAGATATCAAAGTTGAATTTCATCAAGAACCTGAACGGTCATTCCGAATCACCCATTCGCCCGATCGGGTAGTACAGCTTTACCGACTTTTCCCGAAGGAGGAATTGGTGGATAAAATGGATACCATCTTCGTGAAACGGTATATGCTCAACTACAGCAACGTACGCTTCGAAGGGATTCAACCTTACGATGCTGCGCGGGTTGACAGCATCGTTCATTCACCCAAATATTTCACCATTACGGTGAAAGACATTAACGGAGAAACGCACTCGGTGACATCCTATCGGCTTCCTCCCAACCCTGGCGATGTGGATCCCGAAGGAAATCTGTACGAATGGGATCCGGACCGTATGCATGGCGTGGTGAACGGAGATGAAAGCGAGATCATGCTGATCCAGTATTTCACTTTTGACCGTTTGACCGTGAACATCAGCGACCTTCAGACCGATCCAAAACTGCGCAGGGACAACTAATTGATAGTTTTCAACAGTTAAATGTCCTAAGAAACGCATTCGTCTATATTTGTACCCCATTCGAAAAAAGCACAGATGAAATTCATTGTATCCAGTCAGTTGCTGCTAAAGAATCTGCAGGCGATAAGTGGCGTTGTAAGCACCAGCAATACGCTACCGATTCTCGATAATTTCCTATTCGATATTGCTGAAAGCAAATTGACCATTTCGGGTTCTGACCTTGAAACCACGATGACCACCAGTTTGGAGGTCACTTCGAAGGAAACCGGACAGGTGGCCATTCCTGCACGTATCCTTTTGGATCTTTTGAAGAGCTTCCCTGACACGCCTCTCACCTTCTCGGTGAACAAGGACACGCACGCGGTCCGGTTCACATCAGAATATGGAGAATACAACGTGGCAGGATTGAACGGTGAAGAGTTCCCGAAAGCTCCTGAGTTGGAAGCTTCGGCTTCTACTGTCGTTCCATCAGATCTGTTGGCGCGCGCCATCAGCAAAACCATCTTTGCTGCTGGAAACGATGAGCTCCGCCCGGTGATGTCCGGAGTTTATTTCGAATTGAGTCCAGAGAGCGTGACCTTCGTTTCTACCGATGCGCACAAATTGGTAAAGTATGGCAGAACGGATGCAAAAGCAGATGCTGGCGCAAGCTTCATCATGCCTAAAAAGCCATTGAATCTGCTGAAGAACGTGCTTGCCACAGAGGAGGCCGATGTAACCATCGAATACAACGATACCAATGCAAAATTCAGCTTTGGCGATGTGACCTTGGTGTGCCGACTGATCGATGGCCGTTACCCGAACTATGAGGCGGTTATCCCGAAAGAAAACCCGAACGTATTGACTGTGAATCGGGGTCAGTTCCTGAACTCGGTGAAGCGTGTTTCTTACTTCTCGAACAAAACAACACACCAAGTGCGTTTGAAGATAGCCGGAAGCGAATTGCATGTTTCTGCCGAAGACCCCGATTTCTCGAACAATGCTGATGAGCGATTGACATGCAATTACAAAGGCGATGATATGTCCATTGGTTTCAACTCACGTTTTCTGATGGAAATGTTGAGCAACCTGGAAACAGATGAGATTGTGTTGGAAATGAGCGAGCCTAACCGTGCTGGAATTCTTCTTCCTGCCGAAACAGTGGTTGAAGGTGAGCAGGTTTTGATGCTGGTGATGCCAGTAATGCTCAACAACTGATACAGAGAAACTTTTGATCTGAAAGGCGTTCGACTGAGTTGGACGCCTTTTTTATTTGGTGTGTCCCGTCCTGAAATAGGTTGACAACAAATGGACCTATTATAGAAAACGATAGGATAAAAGGAAAAGGCGCAGTCAGCGCGATTACGATCTGGGCTTTAAACTGGTGGTTGTGGACCAGGTGGAAAAGGGCGAGATGACCTACAAGCAGGCGCAGAAAGCCTATTGCATACAGAGCCGTGGCACGGTCCTGACCTGATTGCGCAAACATGGTAACTTGGACCGGAGTTATCCCAGAGTACACAGCCTGCCAAAGGCCAAGGAGACCCCGCCCGGAAGATCAAGCGACTTGAGAGACAGCTTGAAGACAAGAAGCTGAAGAACAGCAAGCTCAATTACATGATAGACCTTGCAGACCGCGAGCTTGGCCTCGATCAGAAAAAAGCACTTGCCCGAACGGCACGACATTATCAGGAAGCGCAACAGATGCGCCTATCACGCTGTTGCAAACTGTTAGGGATAAGCCGTCAGGCCATCTATCAGGCAGAGCACCGTTACCGCAGGCGGGCACAGGAACTTGCCCCGGTGATAGGAATGGTGATGGAACTGCGCATGGACATGCCCAGATTGGGCACACGCAAGGTATATCATCTGATCAAGGATAAGCTGGAACAAGAACAGATAAAGATGGGACGCGATGCGCTGTTCAGTTATCTGAGAAGAGAGAACATGCTCATCCGCCCCAAGAAGAACTACACCAGAACGACCTATTCCAAGCAGTGGATGCGCAAGTATCCGAACCTGCTTGGGAATACCGATGTGACAAGGGCAGAACAGGTGCTGGTCAGCGACATCACCTACATCAAGTGCAGAGAACGCACCCATTATCTCTCACTGGTGACCGATGCGTACAGTAGAAGGATAATGGGACATCACCTGAGCGATGACATGTCATCGGAGAATGTGGCCAAGGCCCTGAAGATGGCCATCGGCAACAGGAGAACGGTCCTTCCGATGATACATCAATCCGACAGAGGACTTCAATACTGTTCAGAGCATTATCAGAAGCTGCCGGGAAAGCATGGCATCACCCCATCCATGACCGATGGGTATGACTGCTATCAGAACGCCTTGGCAGAGAGGATGAACGGCATGCTCAAACAGGAGTTCCTCATATACAGGTGCAACACGGGCAAGGAACTCAAAAAGCTCATCAGGCAATCAATAGACACTTACAATGAGAAAAGACCACACCTGAGCCTGAAGATGCAAACACCTGACTTTATACACCAAAGAACCCTGCCCGATATCGGGCAGGGTTCCTCTGAAAACAGACAGTGAAAACCTGTCAACTTATTTTAGGACAACTCACCAAACTGACGATACAGTTCCCAAAGAACTATTCCAGCGGAAACTGAGATATTCAAGGAGTGCTTGGTGCCGCTTTGCGGAATTTCGATGAATTCATCGCACAAATTCAATACTTCCTGAGAAACACCTTTCACCTCATTGCCGAAGACAACCGCAAGTTTTGAATGTGGTTTCACCTGGTAATTCTGAAGTTCAACGCTTCCCGCAACCTGTTCAATGCCACAGATCGTGTAATCGTCCGACCTCAATTCATTCAACGCTTGAATGATGTCCTTTTGATGTTCCCAATGGACAGACTCCGTAGCACCTAAAGCCGTTTTCTCAATCTCTCGATGAGGCGGACAAGCAGTAATTCCACAGAGAATGATTCCTTCAATACTGAAAGCATCTGCTGTTCTGAAAACGGAGCCCACATTATGCAGGCTTCTGACATCATCCAATACCACAGTTACTGCGATCTTGTCCGCTCTCTTAAACTCCGAAAGTGTCTTTCTTCCGAGTTCATTCATTGTCAGTTTTCTTCCTTTTTCTTTGGCCATTTCAGTGATCGAAGCCTTGGTATATGGTTAACTTAGCGCGATTAGCAACGCAAAGTAAAGCAGATAATCTTGGCAGGGTCGTCAGGTAAAAAAGATCAGGAAACACCATTGATGAAGCAGTACAACGCCATTAAGGCGAAGTACCCAGATGCGTTGCTGCTTTTCCGTGTGGGCGACTTTTATGAAACCTTTGGGCAGGATGCAGTAAGAGCCTCCAAAGTGCTTGGAATCGTTCTCACGAAGCGCGCCAACGGCAAGGCCTCACACATTGAACTTGCGGGATTTCCGCACCATTCTCTTGAGACTTACCTTCCAAAATTGGTACGGGCAGGCCACAGGGTTGCCATTTGCGATCAGTTGGAGGACCCAAAGACCGTTAAGGGAATTGTGAAAAGAGGTGTTACCGAACTGGTTACTCCAGGTGTCTCTTTTAACGATAATGTGCTTGAGCAGAAATCAAACAATTTTTTGTGCAGTCTGCATTTCGGAGAACAGAGAATCGGAATCGCATTTTTGGATATTTCCACGGGCGAGTTTCTTGTGGCGCAAGGAAATGAACTCTACATCAAAAAGCTCATCAAGAATTTCGAGCCAAGTGAAATTCTTTTCCGAAAGAGTTATCGTACTCATTTCCATGAAACATTTGGTGATGGTCATTGCACCTTCACAATGGAAGATTGGGTTTATACGATTCAGTTCGGAACCGAAATTCTGAACAATCATTTCGGAACGAAAAACCTGAAAGGCTTCGGTATTGCTCACTTGGAAGAAGGCGTGATCGCTGCTGGAGCTGCTCTTCAATATCTAACCGATACCCAGCATAGCAAAACGGCCCACATCGGTTCGCTTTCGCGAATTGAGGAGGAGAAATACATGTGGGTGGATGGCTTCACAGCGGCCAACTTGGAAATTCTGCGGCCGAACCAACCAGACGGCAAATGCCTGTTGGACATTCTTGACCGGACGCAAACGGCCATGGGTTCTCGGATGATGAAACGTTGGGTGGCATTTCCGCTCAAAGAGCGTTCTCAAATAGAAAAACGACTTGAAAGCGTGGAGGCTCTGCTCAAATCCGAGAAATCGAGAAATGACCTTTGCACCAGCTTGAACAACATTTCTGACCTCGAGCGATTGGCGTCCAAGCTTTCCACGGGCCGCATCAATCCAAGAGAACTGTTATCGCTTGGTCGGTCGCTTGCCGAAATACCAGCGATCCGTGATATTCTGAATACGTTACAAACCATCGGATTCAAAGAGATCTCATCGATGATCAACCCGTGTAGCTTGGCGCTCGAAATGATTGAAACCAGCATTTCCGAAGAAGCGCCTGTCAACATCAGCAAAGGTTCAGTCATTAGAGACGGGTTCAATACCGAATTGGACGAACTGCGTCAATTGGCCTTTTCGGGGAAAGATTATTTGGTCGGAATCCAGAAGCGTGAGTCTGAAGCCACTGGAATCACCAGTCTGAAGATCGGGTTCAATAATGTGTTCGGTTACTTCCTTGAAGCCACAAATGCGCACAAGGATAAAGTTCCGGATACCTGGATCCGCAAACAGACACTTGTCAACTCCGAACGATACATCACAGAAGAACTGAAGCAGTACGAGGAAAAGATACTTGGTGCCGAAGAGAAAATTCAAGTGTTGGAGACCCGCTTGTACCAAGAAGTTCTTTCCGATCTGCAACAGTTTGTGATCTCGCTTCAGCAGAATGCCCAATTGCTGGCGCAGATCGATTGTCTCGTCTCATTTGCAGAAGTAAGCGAAGAGAATCAATACGTGCGGCCACAATTTTCGGAGGAAAGTGTCATCCAGATCAAGGATGGCCGCCATCCCGTAATTGAAAAATCGCTGCCAATTGGTGAAAGTTATGTCTCGAACGATGTTTACTTGAACAATCAAACCCAGCAGATTCTGATCATTACAGGGCCGAACATGTCTGGCAAATCAGCTTTGCTTCGCCAGACCGCTCTTATTTGTATCATGGGACAAATGGGCTGTTTTGTTCCCGCCAAAAGTGCCACATTGGGTCTCACGGATAAGGTTTTCAGCCGCGTGGGTGCTTCCGATAATCTCGCCCAAGGCGAATCGACTTTCATGGTGGAGATGAATGAAGCCGCAAGCATCCTTAATAATATGACTTCGCAGAGTCTTGTTATTCTTGATGAGATCGGGCGGGGAACCAGCACCTACGATGGCATTTCCATCGCCATGGCCATTGTGGAGTTCATGCACGAAGGCAACAAGGCAAGACCTAACGTTCTATTCGCAACGCATTACCACGAACTGAATGAACTTGAGAACAGGCTTGAACGCCTAAAGAATTTCAACGTTAGTGTAAAGGAGATCGGCAAAAAGGTATTGTTCCTTAGAAAGTTGGTTCCCGGTGGCACAGAACACAGTTTCGGGATCCATGTGGCAAAAATGGCCGGAATGCCATCTGTTGTCGTGAATCGGGCGAAAGAAATCCTAAGCAAATTGGAGGATTCGCACGCAACCGAATCGAAATCGGTGAAAACTGCCAAGAAATCCACAATTGAGAACATGCAACTGAGTTTCTTTCAACTCGATGACCCCGTTCTGGAACAAGTAAAGGAAGAAATAGAAGGCATTGATATTGATACACTTACACCTGTTGAAGCCCTCTTGAAATTGCATGAGATCAAGAAAGTTCTTGGAAGCAGAAAGTGATTTTGCGCAATTCGGAAATTATTTAGATTTGCACTCCCAATTCGCGAGAATAGCTCAGTTGGTAGAGCACGACCTTGCCAAGGTCGGGGTCGCGGGTTCGAATCCCGTTTCTCGCTCACTCTCAAACAGAAATCCTCCTCTTGGGAGGATTTTTTGTATTGGAGCCCGGGTGGTGGAATTGGTAGACACGCAGGACTTAAAATCCTGTGGCCATTGCGGCCGTACGGGTTCGACCCCCGTTCCGGGTACGACTTTCAAAGCGTTGCTCTTTTCCCAACAGATCTACGGATAGCGTGATAGGATTTCGGATGAAGGCCACGCTCACCAATGGCATACCTCCAAATCAGACCGTTACAGCGGTTGGAAAGGGTATTCAGTACGAACTCAAGAACCCATTATCCTATCATTTTCATTTGCTTTTCCTATCACATATGATAGGATAACGGTAGATTTGTGATAGGATAATTTCTGCAACCATGCAATTGACGGACAGACAGCAACAGATAATCGACATCATTGCCTCACTTGGTCAAGCTTCCATATCGGAGGTCAAAGCGCTTCTGAGGGAGGACATCAGTCAGCCGACCCTGAACCGTGACCTGGCAAAACTGGTCAAGGAAAAGGCATTGATAAAGTCCGGTAAGGCCAGAGCCGTCACGTATCGTGTTTCTGACCACTACAAACTGTTTGCTCCCATAGATGCTGGCAATTACTTTGAACAGGAACCTGACAAACGAGCGGATTCTCCTCAATTCAGCTTCGGGGTCTTTGATGTATTGAAAGATGCCGACCTGTTCACGAAGGAAGAGAAACTCTTCCTACAGGAACTGAAAGCTGAATACCAGCAGAACATTTCTGACATATCTCCAACGCTTCTTCAGAAGGAAACCGAACGACTGACCATAGAACTGAGTTGGAAATCTGCCCAGATCGAGGGGAACACCTATTCGCTTTTGGAAACAGAGCGGCTGTTTGCCGAAAAGGAAACCGCCAAGAACCGTACGCGTGAAGAAACCATTATGCTTCTGAATCATAAAGATGTACTGGATTACATTCTACAAAACCCGAAGATCGGAGTAGAAATTTCGGTGCGACTGATCGAGGAAATCCACTCAATCCTTATCAAGAATCTTCAAGTAACCAGAAATATCCGTTCGCGAAGCGTGGGTATTACGGGAACAGCTTACCGCCCACTGGACAATGAGTTTCAGATTCGGGAACATCTGGAAAAGATGTGTAAATTGATCAACGCCTGCGAAACCGGTTTTGAAAAGGCACTTTTGGCAATCGTACTCATTTCCTACATCCAACCATTTGAGGACGGAAACAAGCGCACCGCCCGAATCATTGGAAATGCGTTGCTTCTGGCAGATGATGCGTGTCCTCTTTCTTACCGCAGCGTGGATTCGCTATACTACAAAAAGGCGATGCTGTTGTTCTATGAACAGAATAATCTTTCTACGTTCAAGGAGCTATTCATCGGACAATGTGAGTTCGGGGTGAAGAACTACTTCCGTTAATTAACACTTATTCGGTCTCCCAAATAAAATACGCCAATTCATCAGCCAATGACTCTCACGAATATCTTCGCAACATGATCATTGACCTTCGTAGCGATACTGTAACCAAACCAACTCCAGCAATGTTGGAGTTCATGTTCAATACTGAGGTTGGCGATGACGTTTTTGGTGAAGACCCGACAGTAAACGAACTACAAGCCGAAGCTGCGGAAATGTTCGGCATGGAGGCTGGGTTGTTCTGCCCAAGTGGTACGATGACAAATCAAATTGCGATCAAGGTCCATACGCAACCTGGCGATGAGGTGATCTGCGAAGCTGGTGCTCACATTCACTATTATGAAGGTGGTGGAATTGCATTTAATTCAGGTGCTTCGACAAAACCAATTGATGGCATTCGAGGTGTTTTCTCATCTGAGCAACTCTTGGAATCTCTGCGACCCCAAAATGTCCATTTTCCAAGGACTTCGCTGGTCTGCATTGAGAACACTTGCAATCGAGGTGGTGGAAAGATCTTTCCATTCGATGAGATTCTAAGAATTCGTGAAGTCTGTGACCGCAACGGACTGAAGTTGCATTTGGATGGTGCAAGACTTTTCAATGCTATGGTTGAAGGTGATCGGAAACCGAAAGATTTTGGAAGGACCTTCGACTCCATCTCAATCTGTCTCAGTAAAGGTTTGGGCGCTCCCGTAGGATCCTTGCTGTTAGGCAAGAAGGATTTTATTCACCGAGCATTGCGCGTAAGAAAGGTGCTTGGAGGCGGCATGCGGCAAGGCGGTTACATGGCAGCTGCAGGTCTATTCGCACTCCGAAACAATGTTGAACGACTTGTGAAGGACCACCAAGTTGCCAAGATGATCGGGAAACAACTATCTGAAGTTGAATATGTGCAATCGGTGCTTGAGGTTGAAACAAACATCGTAGTGTTTGAATTGAAGCCAAATGTGCATTGCAATGAGTTTCTCAGCTACTTGGGGTCAAAAGAGATTCTTGCGTTCGAGGTCGGGCCTCAACGGATCCGATTCGTGTTCCATTTGAGCTTACCGGAAGATAGCCAGACCCGCATCACGCAGGTCTTGAAGGACTATTCCTCGTCCGATTCCTGATCATCCTTCGGTTCTGGAAGTTTTGATTTCATCCACAGATCGAAGCGCACAAATTCAGTTCCTGATGGATTCCATTCAAATCCTTCCGTTTCGTTGAGCGAATTGCTCAATGCCTGTCTATTCTTCTCCGACAATTCCGTGAAGTCCAATTCTCTACGCAATAGATTACCAAGAATGTCTACGGCCGTTCTTACGCGTGGTCTGTCCAATTGCTTGTAGCGCGTAAGGAACTTTCTTGTGGCGTCCAATTTGAACTCCAACCATTCCTCGTCTCGCATCTCCACCAACAGCATCATCTCCAGCAAACGGAACTGAATGTTCCATTCATCCTGTTGCCGCAGCAGATAGCCATCCTGATTCATGGTCTTGAAAGCCGCATCAATGTTCCCCATCAAAAACTCCGTTGAGGCCTTCAGAAACAACCATCGCGGAACAAGTGGTTCTCGTGCTTTGATGCGAGGATGTACCATGGCACTATGAACCGTTTCCAAGACTGCTTCATAATTGGCTGAAGCAACCTGTGACTGCGCAAGAAAAAATAACGCTTGCAGCCTATTGAATCCAGCAGCAGGGAAGTTCTTTTCAGAGCGTGCGAAATGCGCAGTTGCCCGATCATACTGACGGAGGTTGAGATAGGCGAACCCAAGCGACTGATTTACACCCGCAATGTTATTCTTCGATCTGACAGCAGGGCTTTCCTCAACCAATTTCAAGAAGTGGTGACCCAATTCAATAGCTGTTTCAAACCGCCTATCTGCAATGCATTTTTCAACATCCGCCATGTAATACCAATACCCGACCCTTGCCGCACCGGATTTTTCGTAAAGCTCCTTCAGTTCTTGAACCAGTTTATCCTCAAACCCATCTTCTTCAGCCTCCAGTAATGCTTCCTTCAATTGAGGTAACGTGATCAGGAATGATAGTTCCTCCGATCGTAATATGTCACTCCAACGTTCAAGGTCATTCCGTAAGGATTGATTGACCTCGTTCAGTCTTTTCCCATCGGTGAAAGTGTAAAGTGCCTCGCGCGTCAGGTGATTAATGGAAACGAGTTCCGCAGAAAGCTCATACTTGATGGCCAGCTCGCGTGCAGAATTCAAAATTTCTGCTCCTTCTTGCTTCGCTCCTCGAAAAATGAGCACGTAAGCTTGAGCGAGTTTCTTTAGGCATTCGAATTGTGCTGCTCTGTTTGCCTGTGCAATTCGTTTAGATGATTCTTTGATCAAAAGGACGCTTAGAATATCCTCTTTTAGCCTTCGTTTTAGATGGGAAAAAGCTGAACTGGAAACACCAGAAAAAGCACTTCGAACCTCATCTTCTTGCATTTTTTGGTGAGAATCCAACAATTTGAAGAGACGGTATCTCTGGTGTTCTTCTGCATTGGTTGTTCGTGAAAGGAGGTGGCGTAACATCCGCTTTTCGCCTATCCGCATTACCCTAATTAGCGATCTCAGATCCTCCATCAATCAAATTTGACACAACGATACGACCATTCATAGGGCTTATTGGTCGGTTCGTCTTGCATTTTATCAACATTTGACGATGAAAAACTCAACCTCATCGAAAAATGATAAAATTTTTTCCACCTGATAATCAATCAGTTACAGAATATTCAAGAAAATAATCCACCAAATATTTGGATTGAAATCTTATTTCGTCTTAAGTTTGAACCGTCTTATCGAAGTAATTAAGGAATTCATCGAAAAAAAGACAAGCACCAAAGAATTGAAACTGTAACCCTAAAACCAAACAAACCATGGAACTTTTAATCGCCTTTTTGATTGCATTCGGAGCTATCACCACAAAAGATACTTCTAAGATTACCGAGAGTGATGCGCAAGCATTGATCAAGAAAAATAATCTGGAGAAAGAATATATCATTTGGGAAGCGGAAGGAGACGATTTCTGATTCACCAGATGCTCATTGTCGCAAGGCAATGATTTTGAGGGAAACCTCGAATTGACATAGCAAAAGTTGATTTTGCACTTAATGTGTTCGCTTACCCAGCGAGTCACTTTACCACCTTATTATTAAATCTAAGGCTTTGATTTTCATTGCCTTAGATTTTCGTTGTAATAAACCGCGAGGTCAATTTGAACCCCGTATTTCCTTGTACACCTATATATACCGCTCTACTTTTGGTCCTGTAATCACGCTGCAACTGATGGCAGCGATAAAACAAAAAGACATGGAAGCAGTATTCGCAACATTGACAGACAACCAGAGAGTAGAGACTTTGAACAATCTTTATAAGAAGAGCATCTCAACTCCTAAAGGCAATCTTGCATTCTCAGCCGATAAACTGGTTTACTTGAAACCATTTATTTCTCGTCTCCAAAACACAGATGGTGTCGATCAGGATCTGAACAGCCGAATCATGGTCCGTTCTGTTGTTGATGAACTCCTCAAAGACATTCTTGCTGAGATCGAAGTTGCTTCAGGCAATGGCAAGAATGCAGATAAGATTGCCTTGGAATACGGCCTTGGCCAGTTAGTTCAATCGGTGGAAGAAAACTTCTACTACACCAGCAAGGTAGCCTAATAATCACATTACGTTAAAACGGTCCAATCATGTGTCCATCAGACGTTTTTCAATTACCGGTTCAATCCAAGGGTTTCGGCCCAGAAACAGAGGTCTTTGCTTCCGACCTCCAATATCCTTGCAGCATAGCCATCAAGGAATCTGAATTGGCTGAAAAGGTGAAAATCCAGATCAGGAAAGACGATACACAAATTTGGAACGACTATGAAGAAGGACAACTTTTAATCGGAAAGAGTATCAAGTGTCGAATCGCTTATGGGGGTGAAACCAGAACAATTGCAATTGAGGTCTTTCATACCTGATTCTTACTTGGTCAGCTTGTAGATAAGAATCAGACAAACAGCGACACTTACGATCACGTTTCCAGCGGCAACCAAATGGTTGCCGTTTTTTATTAGCTGAACCGTCTCAAAACTGAACGTGGAAAAGGTACTGAACCCACCACAGAACCCTATCAATATAAGCGACCTGAGCATCGGGTTATCGGAGCCCGACCTCCGCAACAACTCAATAGTAACAGCAAGTACGACACAACTCACCAAATTGCTGATGAACGTCCCTATCGGGATGATGCCACCAAAGGCCTTTAAGGAGATTATGGACACGATGTAACGGGACAAAGATCCAAGTCCACCACCAATAAAAACCAATAGATAACTCATGTTCATAAATTCAATACTGGTCTGACAAGTCGAAAATTCAGATAACCCACGAGTGACCCGAATACCCCCCCTACAAAAACATCAAGCGGATAATGAACCCCTAAATAAACCCTGCTGAATGCAATTAACGACGCCCAAAACAACAATGCGATCATCAACTTTTTATTCTGATTCAACACTACCTTCAACAAAATTGCCAACCCGAATACATTCGCGGCATGTGATGAAACAAAGCCATACTTACCTCCACAGTTTCCTGAAACCACATTGAGCTTTTCTAAGAGCAGTTGGTTATGACATGGTCGGAGACGGTGAAACATGTCTTTGAACAATACCACGGAACCTTGATCTGTAAGGACAATCATTACGGCAACGGCCAGTAGTAACCAGAACAAACTTGGTAAGCCAAGCTTTCGATATAACATGAAAAGCAATATGATGTAGAATGGAATCCAAGTCCATTTTGAGCTCACCAAAATCATGATTCCATCGAGCCATGAACTGCCAGACCACCCATTTACGATGAGAAGTAGTTTTTCATCGAAATCAAGTATAGTGTCAAGCAGATATGCCAAACTCAGTATTTCAACAGCTTTTTGGACACCCTGAATGAATCTCCGCTGACCACCACGGCATACATTCCTGTCGGCAACGGTTCAATATCGATGATGTTTCTGGCATTGGTGACCGTAGTTGTCAGCACTCGCTTTCCCGCCAGGTCAAAGACGTCTACCGCTACAGCACCATCAAAGATTCCTTCTATATAAAACTGATGGGTAGCGGGATTTGGATAAAGTTGCATTGCAATCCGGTCCATATTAAGAACACCGGCCGGGTCTTCCGCATCTATCAATGGAAATATGGCCAAGTCTACATCAAGTCCCCATGAATAATCCTGTTGACCCACCGTGAACCATGTATTTCCGGCTGTCAATTCCCAAGAATTGGTTGCTCCCATTGCATCACCATCCATGGTTGACATCAATCCGACCGTATCTCCAACACTCAAATGTGTGAGGTCTATACCTACCGAAAATCGATCTCTGATGACGATCGTATCTGAATCGAAACTCACCTCCGTAAGCTCTCCGTTTGCCAACAGATCTGATACAGGTACATCAACAAACGCAATGATACTATCAGGAGCAATGGAATCGGACTCTCCGTATTGCGTGACACCAAAGCCATGATTGTCATAAACCGTTACACGAACAACAGAATTGGCATCACCCGAATTATTCTGAACAGCACCAAAGCCCAACCAGACCTTACGCAGAACAAATGGTGATTCGTAATAGTATGACTCTGCCTTGGCCTTATCTCCATAACCGTTGTTGCCGAATGCATAACCACCGTTGGGAGAATCATATAGCGTATCGCTGAACGAATAGAATGAAGCGTAGCCCAGCGTATCGGTGACCTGTGCATGAACCGCAGTCTGTAACAGAAAAAGAACACCTGCAATAATTCCGAATCTCATCCCGCAAATGTAGCTAACAAAAGAAAGGGCTTCGCAATGGAAGCCCTTTCTCGAATTATTCTATCTCCTTTTCATTTATTGCACAACCACGCGCTTTGTAAAGGAGGATGTTGCTCCCTGAATCTGAACCATGTAAACGCCAGCAGCCAGATTTTGAACATTGAAGTTCTTGGTGATCCTCTGACCCGCCTTTGTCTTTGATTGAGAAGAAAGAACTATCTCACCAGCTACGTTCAATACTCGAATGGTAAGGTCTTGATCATCCTTTGCCTCGAAACGGACCGTGAGATTATCTGTGACCGGATTCGGATAAATCTGAACTGCTGTCACATCCTCGTTTTCGCGGATTCCCACAGAAGGATCGAAATTGGCTCTGATGATCGGAGAGGTTGTATAGCCGGTATACCAATTAATGGCTCCTCCTGACCCAAACGGCCCGTAACGAAGTTGGGCACGGTCATCATCCCCATCGCTCGCAAGGAACCAAAGATCTTCGCCAACTCCGGTATTTCCTATGCTGATGAGGTAGACTCCTGCTGGAAGTTCGACCCCGTTTCCACCGTCCAATGGCATGTTCACAAGATCTGGTGCTCCACTGCTACTTACATCACCAGCCTGAAGGTCGTATACCTCGGTGATCAACGGATCATCAAGACTTTGATTGTTGATTGCATCAAATACTTCGATTATGCAACTTGACGTGGTGGTATTGCTACCAAAAGCGGTCTGCACGGCCGTAAGCGTCACATCTTGGACAATCTCATAGTACAGAGCGATCTTGTACTCGTTCGCATCCATGTTGTTGTCCTCGCCACCGGAAACCTGAAACTGAATATTATTCTCATCATCATGACCATAAATGAAATCAGTAACATCAAATGTTGAGGTCATTTCATTATTTGACATCACTTCATCTGTCGAGTCAGCAGCTACAGAGACTGTTACTGTATATGTTCCAACCGCGCTTGGGGTGAACCCAGTAGAATACCATGTGGTGTCTCGTGCAACGGAAGCAATACTGGCAGTAGAGGCAGAAAAGGTACCTGAAGCCACTGAACTTGAGCCATCATTGATGTCATAGCTGTAAACGGCATTTGTTTGCGGAACTCCTCCTTGATTGACACAGGCAGCCCCAATTACAACTTCCTGAACCTGGGACAATGGAATTTTCTGGTACTCAAACGCATTAGAAATATCTCCGTGCCAAACTTCTGTCATGGCAAGATCGTTGGTGTAGCCTTCAACCACACGCATATCATCTATCATCCAGAAATACACGCGGGCATTCCAGCCGATCCGCAAGTAGAATGACGGTGAATTACCGACTGTTCCTGAAATATTCAAGCTCACAATATCTGGGTCATCCGAAGCCGTATTGTTGTTCACGCTACCCTGCACCGTGTAGGTCGTCCAGTTCGTAGAGTCAACACTTACCTGAACCTCCATGTCAACGCTATTATTGAAGCGGAAACTCTGCTCAAATTCCAATAAAAGACTCGGATAAGATGCACCGAGATCAATTTTGTTAGTGGCAAAATATGACTCAAGATATTGGTAGGTAGAACCCGAAGGCTGACCGTACGTGAAATGATTGGCCGAATCCGGGTCGCATATCAGGAAGCCATTGGAAGCGGTTGTAGAACTGATCGGGTCAGCATAGTCGGCAGCATTGTTCCCGTTCCAATAGCCGTGCGAACCGTTCGTGGTCCACTTCCAGGGACAAATGCCAGAAATATCGTCAATGGCCCACCCTGCGGGGAAACCATTTCCAAAGTCTTCGTGCCATAGATAACCACCTCGTTGCACAGCCATACCGGTATGACGGGAATGCTGGGCGTTAGGAGCAGCGCAATCGTCATACTCGTTGGCATCATTAACGGGCAGTTCTTCTCCCATGTAGGTTGCGTTAGGCGCGGATGTTGGCCGCTGTTGGCCAAAAACGGTAACCGTGGCCAAACTGAAAAGAATCAAGTAAGCTTTTTTCATAGATAAGGATTGAATGGATTCGTGCTGTGAAAATAATCCTTTGACCTCAAATCCTTGTGGCAAATAATGTTAATTAAGAAGGCCGGTCCAAATGGACCGGCCTTCCGAATACAATAGATATGAATCAGCTGATTACTGAACGATCACACGCTGAGTATAAGATGCTGTCGCTCCTTGAATCTGCACCATGTAAACACCGGCAGCAAGGTTTTCTACGTTAAAGTTCTTGGTGATCTTCTGACCAGCCTTTGTCTTAGACTGTGAAGAAAGTACCATCTGACCTGCAACGTTCAATACACGAACTGTGAAATCCTGATCTTGCTTCGCTTCGAAACGAACGGTCAAGTTATCTGCTACTGGATTAGGATAGATCTGAACGCCAGTTACGTCCTCGTTCTCCTGAATACCAACAGTAGGGTCGAAATTGCCACGGATAATAGGTGAAGTTGACCATCCGGTATACCAATCTACAGCACCGCCAGAACCATAAGGTCCATAACGCAATGACGCTCTATCAGCATCACCATCACTGGCAAGGAAGGTCAGAGATTCACCTGGGCCTGTGTTTCCAACACTGATCAGATAAAGACCACCGGCACTCAAAAGGACACCATTACCTCCATCCAGTGGAATATCAACCAGAACGAGACTTGAACCTGAACTGATATCAGCAGCTTGAATGTCATAAACCTCCGTGATCAACGGGTTTGTCAGACTTTGATCATTGGCAGGGTCGAACACCTCAACAATACAAGAAGACGTAGATGTGTTGGAACCGAATGCTACCTGTACAGCGGTTAATGTCGCATCAGCAAATACCTCATAGTACATTGCAGCTTTGAATTCGTTAGGGCTGCTATTTCCATCAGAACCTCCCGAGATCTGTACTGTAATGTTGTCAATATCATCGTGACCGTAGACGTAATCCGTCACATAGAATGCAGACATTTTTTCATCATTTGATGAATTTTCATCCGATTGATCTGAAGAAACAGAAACAGTTACGGTGTACTGACCAACGGCAGATGGCGTAAAGCCAGTTGAGTACCAAGTAGTATCAGTAACCGTTGGATCGATAGAAGTGTTACTTGCTGGGAATGTTCCGGAAGCAACAGAAGAACTTCCATCAGAAATATCGTAAGTATATACGGCATTCGTCATGGCCTGACCTCCCAAATTCGTACAAGCAGCACCGATAACCACTTCCTGAGCCTGAGCCATTGGAATTTCCTGATATTCAAATGCGTTGAGAATATCTCCGTGCCAAACGTTAGACATGCCAAGGTCGTAGTTAGCTCCTTCTACGATGGCCACATCGTCAATCTGCCAAGCATAGTCCCAAGCACCTTCGTATCGGAAACGAATCCAAACAGTAGATGCATTTGCAGCAACACCTGAAACGTTTACAGATACGATGTCGCCATCTGAAGAACTTGCTGTGTTCACCGCTTGGTTTGCATTCACTTCGTAAGTTGTCCAGTTTGTACCGTCTGTACTTACTTCGAGATATGTTGCCTCCTGGTATCTTGCAGATAATTGTTGGAATGTAACCGCTACCGAACCATAGCCGGTAAGATCCACAGAATTGGCCAATTGGATCCACGCGTTGTAAGTTCCATTTCCGAGGGCATCACTATCAAACATCACCCAACCATTGGCAGCTGTGGTAGAGTTAAGTATGCCGTAGCTTGATGAATATTGACCAGTAGGACCAGCAGTTGTGAATTCCCAATCTGCAGCTGGAGTACTGGAGTTTCCAAGCACCCAGGCATTCTGATCGGAGAAATCCCAATAATAGCCACCAATTGTGTCACCTGTTGCAGCGGCCGAAGGAGTTGATACAGGTGCTTCAAGCGCAACTGTGTGTCCTCCACGCAATTTCTGAGTAGCAACAGCAGCATTCTGAGCGAAGCCGGATCCCGCAATTGCCAACCCAATGATAGAAGCATAGATCTTTTTCATTTGTTGTTGATTATGTTACTTAAAGTTTAAACAATTCAGTCTGCTAAGTTAGATATTGAAGCCCACAGACACCAATTTCTAAAGACATTTTCACGGTTTTGGGCGTGTTTTTTTGAATGGTCCATGCAATTTTCACTCGCATAGAGCCACAAGGCCATCAAACCTGAGTATGCCAGTCCTTTTGTACACAGCCTAAGCCGATGCTACCTCAGCCGCATAGCTTTCGGTTGTCGGACATGTGCAGATCAGATTCCTATCTCCATGTGCATTATCCACACGGCCAACCGAAGGCCAAACCTTTGCTTCAGAGACATAAGGCAATGGAAAGGCTGCCTTCTCTCTTGAGTAGGGATGATTCCAACTATCCGAAACCACCATTTTGGAAGTATGCGGGGCGTTGTGTAAAACGTTATCGGTCACGTCCGCATCACCACTTTCAATCTCCGATATCTCCTTGCGGATGGAGGTCATCGCATCTACAAACCTGTCAAGTTCCGCTTTCGATTCACTTTCGGTCGGTTCTACCATGAGTGTTCCGGCCACAGGGAACGAAACGGTTGGCGCATGGAAACCATAGTCCATCAGACGCTTGGCAATATCACCTGCCTCTACACCTGAACTTCGTTTGAAGTCACGGCAATCAAGGATCATTTCGTGAGCTACCGTACCATGCTTTCCGCTGTACAATATATTATAAGAACCGGTCAATTTTGCCTTCAGATAATTGGCATTGAGAATGGCATATTGCGTGCTGTTTTTCAACCCTCCTGCACCCAGCATTTTGATGTATCCATAAGATATGAGCAGAATAAGCGCACTTCCCCAAGGTGCTGCCGAAACAGCAGAAATTGGTTGACTACCGCCCATCGGAACCACCGCATGACCGGGAAGGAACGGAGCCAAATGCTTGGCCACACCGATAGGTCCCATACCAGGTCCACCACCACCGTGCGGAATGGCAAATGTCTTGTGCAGATTCAAATGGCACACATCCGCACCGATCAGCCCTGGATTGGTAAGACCAACCTGCGCATTCATATTCGCACCATCCATATAAACCTGACCGCCATTCTCATGAATGATTCTGGTAACTTCTTGAATGGACTCCTCAAAAACCCCGTGTGTGGAAGGATACGTGACCATCAAACATGAAAGACTCTCGGCATACTGCTCTGCTTTGGCTTTCAGATCGGCCACATCGATGTTGCCGCTTTCATCGCAACTCACCACCACCACTTTCATACCCGCCATCACGGCACTTGCTGGATTTGTGCCGTGTGCAGATGCAGGGATCAATGCCACATTTCTGTATTCATCTCCCCTACTCTTATGGTATTGATCGATCACCATAAGTCCTGCATATTCGCCCTGCGCACCAGAATTGGGCTGAAATGAGACCGCCTCGAAACCCGTGATCTCGCAAAGGGCTTTCTCCAATTCGTTGAACACGATCTGGTAGCCTTTGGTCTGATACAATGGCACGAACGGATGAATATTGGCGAACTGCGGCATACTGATCGGATAAAGCTCGCTTGCCGCGTTCAGTTTCATGGTACACGAACCAAGCGAGATCATGGAGTGAACCAGCGAAATGTCCTTGTTCTCCAATCGCTTGATGTAACGCATCATCTCCGTTTCGGAATGATATGAATTGAAAACAGGATGCGTCAAATAATCGTCTGCTCGAAGAAATTCGTTTGTGAGAACAGAACTTTCCACATCCAATTCCTCTCGCTTCACATAAACAGGGTCTTTTTCGGCTACGCCTGAAAAAATCTCCAAGATCTTCTGTAGGTCGCCCACGTTTGTGCGTTCATCCAAACTGATGCCGATAGCGCGATTCTCGATGTAACGGAAATTGACCCCTTCCTTCTCGGCCACTTCCTTTACCTCGGTAACAGTAACACCCGTTGGTGGCATCACCTTGATGGTATCGAAGAAAACATCTGATTTGAGTTCGTAGCTGAGCCTCTTCAGTTTGGATGCCAACACAGCTGTTTTCCGATGGATATTCGTGGCAATGTTGCGCAAACCTATCGGTCCGTGGTAAACGGCATACATACTTGCCATGATGGCCAATAGTGCTTGAGCCGTGCAAATGTTAGAAGTGGCACGGTCACGCTTAATGTGCTGCTCGCGTGTTTGAAGCGCCATGCGCAGTGCAGGATTTCCCTGAGAATCGACCGAAACTCCAATGATCCTTCCTGGAATGTGGCGTTTGAACTCTTCCTTGGTAGCGAAAAAGGCGGCATGCGGCCCACCGTAACCCAACGGAACACCGAAACGCTGCGTATTGCCAACAACTACATCAGCGCCCCAACTTCCAGGACTCTTTAAAAGAAGAAGACTCATCAGATCGGCAGCCACGGCCACCGAAGCTCCAACGCCATGTACCTTTTCCACAAACTCCGAAAGGTCTTTCACCTCGCCATGAACAGAAGGATATTGAAGCAGCGCACCGAAAAACTCATCCGACAGATGAACATCCGTGTGGTCACCGATGGTCAGTTCAATACCCAAGGGTGCAGAGCGTGTATGAAGTAGATCAATGGTCTGCGGAAAACAATCGGCAGACACAAAGAACTTGTTCACTCCTCGTTTTACGGCATCGCGCGAACGCGCATTGAACAGCATGATCATGGCCTCGGCAGCAGCCGTTGCCTCATCCAAAAGCGATGCGTTGGCAATTTCCAAACCTGTCAGATCACTCACCATGGTCTGGAAATTCAGTAGCGCCTCCAACCGACCTTGCGCAATTTCTGCCTGATAAGGCGTGTAAGCCGTGTACCAACCTGGGTTTTCCAACACGTTGCGTTTGATCACGTTCGGCACCACGCAATCGTAATAACCAAGACCGATGTACGAACGGTACAATTTGTTCTTATCGCCAATTGCCTGAACATGCTCCGCGTACTCCACTTCCGTCATCGCTGGCGGAAGATCCAGTTCCCGATTCATCCGAATGGAAGCGGGAATCGTCTTCTCAATAAGTTCATCCAAACTGGCAACACCAATGGTGGCAAGCATGGCGTTGACGTCTTCTTCTCTGGGGCCGATGTGGCGGTTGACAAATGTGTCCTGTTTCATCACGTTTTTGAAAGGTCGCGCAAATTTACCATCACTATCAATGCACAACGATGACCTTTGTTCAATTTATGCACAGGTTACTGTATAAGTAAAGACCGTCTGCGGCCTTTCTGCCATACCATTTGGATATATTTGAAGACCTATTTCGAGATGCAGACCTTACGAATAGCAATCATCATTCTGCTGTGTTCGGTGTCAATGCTTTCATTGGCGCAGGACAAACTTTTGCTGAACAATGGCCGCATCAAAGACCTGAAGGCAACGGTTGTCTATTACGATAACGGCAACATCCTTTTCCAGAACCAACGGCAAAAAGCCAAACTGGAGAAATTTGAACGAAAGGAAGAAGCCAAGCAAAAGAGGATAGAGTCCTCGGAGAAGTGGAAAAGAAAGCAGGAGAAGAAAGCGGCCAAGCTTGCCAAAAAACGAGAACGTCAACTTGCAAAACTGGAGAAGAAGAAGGCTCAGTTCGAATATGAAGTGAAGCGAAAAATGGAGACCCTATCTCCTGCCGATTACGAGAAGTGGAAGAATCGCGAACTGGTAAAACTGAAGCAGCTGGAGACCGATCAGGAATTGAAAGCTTCGCTTGAAGAGAAACTGGAGGAAGCCAAGGCTGCACGCAAAGAAGCATTGAAACGCGGAAAGTTCGCATCAGACATCAGTCGTCAGCGAGTGTTCTCCATTCTGCATGCCGATGGTTCTGAAGAGATCGTTTACAATGCGGATACATTGGGTATTCTTGCCGATGGCGAACCCGAAGTTGAGTATGGCGTGGAGGAAATGCGCATGTACATCAAAGGTCGTCAGGACGGCCGCAAGCACAGTTTTCATGACGTTTACATCGGAGCTGGTGTGGGGCTGATCTCTTCGCTCGCTCTTACCTGGACATGGGACATTTTCTATGCGCCTATTCCACCAGCTATCTGCGTGGCGGTCATTGCTGGGCTGCGTAAGTTCAAACCAAGTAGAAAACTCGACATCTCTCCCGAATTCCTTGCTTCAGATGCGTACATGGACGGCTACATCCGCTCAGCGCGTGGTCGTAAAGCATTAGCGTTCACCATCGGTGCAGTTGGTGGACTTGCCGTGGGATCGACCATTGCCGTACTCACTTCCCCAATGCTTCAAAAAACTCAATAGCCTGAATTTCAGGTTTTCACGGTTTACCTTTGTATCACCATCACGTACATCGTCCGATATATCGTTTATGGTAGCTGGTGGGTCGCCCTGTGTGCTGCCCTGCTTGGGCTACTTTCTTGGTTCGAACTGACAGGAATCTGGTGGAACACGCCTTTGTTTCTGTTCATATTTGGCTGCACGCTGGTCATCTACAATCTCAACATGATATCGGGACTGGAAGAATTGAGCGGCATGGGCTCCGATTCGGAACGGCATCATTGGTGCATCGAAAATGAGTTGCTCATGAAAGGAACACTGGCGCTGGGATTGCTGCAGGCGGGCATTTCGGTCTTGTTCCTGAACATCGACATTTGGCTATTTATGATTCCATTGACCATTATCGCAATGGTCTATACCATTCCCATTCTCCGTCATCAGGCCCAGCGCATTCGTGTTCGGGAAATTGGCCTGTGGAAGATCTTCATTATTGCTGTGGTCTGGGCAGGAATGACCGTTATTCTACCTGCCGTGAACAAGGAAGGTCTGCTACAGATAACCGACCCTTACAGCTGGCAACTGGGCATTGAACGTGGCATTTTCATTCTTGCAATCACCATTCCTTTCGATATCCGTGACCTGGTGAATGATGCCAAAAAAGGCGTGCGAACCATTCCTTCGACCATTGGCACATTCCGATCCATCCTTCTTTCAGAAATACTGCTTCTGCTTTTCGTCTTTCTTACTTGGTGGAGGCTTGGTTTTGATGATCCGTTATTTATCGGATATCTGTTCAGCACACTCATCACGATGCTTGCCGTCAGTTACGCATCCCCGAAAAGGGGCGACATGTACTGCTCTTTTTGGGTGGAAGGAACGATGGCATTGCAGTTTCTTGTTGTTTTCATCATTACAGGACAACGGTAAGCGCATGGCGTGCGTCTTAGCATCAAACCTCTTGCCATGAAACACCTATTTACTCTTTGCTTTTTTTGCTCTCTCCACTTCATGCTTTTCGCTCAGGGAAGCATTACATCCATCACAGTTTCGCCAGCAAACCCGAATGAGAGTGACGACATCTCAATCTACGTGAACGTTCAACTTCCAAATTCAGGTTGCGATGTTCAAACACAAGCTCATGGCTTGCAGGGCAATACAATAGGTGCTTCGGCATTGCATTGCATGGGTCTGTTGACCGCTATCTGCAATACAACAGACACGTTCCAGATCGGTCAACTTCCTGCTGGCAACTACACATTTGATTTCACGCTATCGAGCGGATCTGGAAGTCCAAATTGCAGTCCTGGTATTGTTCCGGATGACAACGACCAGCTACAGTTTACGGTCTCGACAGCCGTTGGTATTGAGAATGTGAAAACGGAAAAGCTGACTGTTTTTCCCAACCCGACAACCGATTTTCTATCTGTAGGACACGGAAATTCACCATGTCGAATTATTTCGATGGATGGCCAAGAAGTGGGCAATCAGATAATTCCGAATGATGGACGGATTGATGTTCAAAATCTACCAAGTGGACTCTACATTTTTGAGCTTAAACTCAAAGGAACTGTTGGAAGAGCCGTTTTCGGAGTGAGCCGATAGATCAATTCGGTTGATCCAAATTCTGAAGAAAGATGCGGGCAATATCAGCCGCCATCGGATCATCGCGCTCCATGCGCTCTGGATGCCATTGCACCCCCAGAATGAACGGATGCGTGGCCTTGTCTTCCCAGTAGAATGCTTCAATAATGGAATCAGGTGCCCAGGCCAAAACCTTGAAACCAGCAGCCAATGAATCGATGGCCTGATGGTGATTTGAATTCACCTCGGCACTATCGCGCTCCACAATTTTGGCCAGCCACGGGTGGCAATAGACCATGTGGTGGGCATCGCCCTGTTCCTGTTGATGGATGTGAGAATTTCTTTCTGTGGGAATATCAATGATGAGCGAACCTCCTTTGGCCACATTCAGCAATTGCATGCCACGGCATCCGCCAAAAAGCGGAATCTTCCTTTCGAACGAATGTTCCACCAACGCTAACTCCAACGAATCTCTGTACGGATCGATCGGACCGCATTTCTGAATCATGGAATCTTCACCGAAAAGAGACGGACCAATATCCTTTCCGCCCGTCAAGATCATTCCATCCACCTCGTTCAAAATCACTTCCAAAGAATCGGATGTCATTCCGTACGCTTGATAGAATGTGAGTGTACTATCGAAATGCAGCAACCAGCGTTGGTAATCGTTGTGCGGATAGTACTTAGAAATAAGGATGGAATGCGTTCCCGAACCAACATTGGAACAACCCGCCAAGAACAATACCGCGATGATGGACAAGCGAAACCTCATGGACTCAAAAGTAGAATCAATCTTAAAATTGGCTTAAAGCAAAATATAATTGAACCAAATGCGGTTAGTAATGGATAAAATAGCATCATGAAACGAAGAAACTTCATCAAGAACGGTTGCAGCCTCTGCGCCATGGGCATGGTCTCGGCAGGGGTGCTGCTCGAAAGCTGCAACAGGAATTCCCAAACGCCAGAAGGTCCGACAGTGAATTTCACCCTTGATCTGAACAGCGCCTCCAACTCTGCTTTGAACAACGCTGGTGGTTCAGTGTCATCGCATGGCGTGGTTATCGTCAACACAGGTTCAGACTTTGCGGCCGTTGCGCAAGCCTGCACCCATCAAGGTTGTAGTGTTTCCTATTCCTCAAGTCAGCACAACTTACACTGCCCTTGCCATGGCGGGGTTTTCGACCTCAACGGGAAAGTGAAGTCTGGTCCTCCTCCTGCTCCATTGAAAACCTACACGGTTACTCAAAACGGAACGGTGCTGACCATCGCTGGATGACCTTGCAACCTACTTGGTCGGCTCTTTGACCACGTGGTCGAGCAGAAATTGCTCCGCATCAAGAACGTCCAGTTCAGAAAAATGAAAGTCATTGCGATCATACGAAACAATGCAATTGCAGCCAGCGTTGATCGCAGAATAATACTGTAATCCATCTTCCACATCATCAATCTTCGGATTTGATGCGGCCTGCTTGGTCAACTTTTCATCGATAACGGTTATTTGGAGCTTTTCAAGCAGGAGATTTATCTTCTTCTTGGCAAGCTTTCGCCCTCCTTTTTTCTCGGCAAAGTAGGCTGCTATGGCGATGCAGATCGGAGAAGTGAAGATCTCAAACCTTGGATTATCGCAGAGGCTGAGTATTCGCGCACAGGCCGTAAATCTTGGATATTCGTTGCAAAGAACGGTTACCAGAATATTCGCATCCAAAAAGACCCGCATGTCATTTTCTGGAGCGATATTCCTCCTTCAGTTTTTTGCTGCTGCGGGGCTTACGCACGTATTCTACCTTGCCCTCACTTACCATGTTTACCCAATCCGAAACTGGGAGTTCATCAATGGAAGATGAGTTGGATGAAGTGGCCTTGCTTAGCAAGAACTCGGTGAGGCGCGAAAGGCTGATGTTGTTGGCCGCAGCAAAATCCTTTGCCTGCGCAATAACCTGCTCATCAAAACTCAATGTGACCTTGGCATCCATGGCTTTCTTTTATACGACAAAGATAATATTTTATTACGTATACTATCAAAGACCAAGTTCAACCATCGGATCCCAGAACAGTTTCTCGAAGTCGACCACTTGGTTGTTCTCCACTTTCACCCCTTCGTTTTCGAGCAGTTCCTGCATGAGGTTCGGACCATCGAAATGCGTTTTCCCAGAAAGCATTCCCATGCGGTTTACCACGCGTTGCGCAGGAACAGGTTCTGGTGAAGACGCACAAGCATTCATTGCCCAACCGACCATTCTGGCAGCGCCAGGACTTCCCAAATACTTGGCAATGGCACCGTAGGATGTAACGCGACCTTTCGGAACGAGGCGTGCAACCTCCCAAACGTCTTGAAAGAAACCTTCATTCTTCATTCGAGTTACGAATATCCGAATCTGCTTTTAACCCTTTAGATTCCTCGGCTCGTTCCTAGCTCGGAATGACAAAAAATCAGAAAGTGAACGCGATGTAATTGATCTTGCGTCCTTCCTCCAGCCAACGACCTTCGTAGTAGGTTCGGATGCGGAGTTCGCGCTCGCGGCCGCACAGGAATTCGTTCTCACCCTTCTCCAGATCAGCATACACATCGGTCGATTCGCAAAGCGTTTTCAGACCGAGTTCGGCAATAACTTCCTGCGTGTATTCGAACAGCGGATAGTTGTCGGTTTTCAACTGAACGATGCCACCTTCCTTCAGAATCTTGCGATAACGCTCAACAAAAATGGGAGATGTCAATCGCTTACGGATACGGTTCTGCTGCGGCTGTGGATCAGGAAAAATGATCCATATCTCAGCAACTTCATTTTCTCCGAACAGATTCTCAATGTGATCGATGCGCGTGCGTAGAAACGCCACGTTTTTCAGTCCGTTTTCCAGCGCATACTTGGCACCGATCCACATTCGGTTTCCCTTAATGTCCAGACCGATGAAATTCCTATCAGGATACATGGTTGCCTGACCAGTGGTGTATTCACCCTTTCCGCAGGCCAACTCCAAGGTTATTGGATTGTCGTTCTGGAACTGATCCTGCGCCCATTTGCCTTTCAGCGGAAACTCCGTGTTGTTGTAAGCATTCGGAGCCTCCACACAGTTATAGAACTTGGCCACATCGGCAAAGCGCGCCAGTTTCTTGGTCAGGTTCGGTTCAGTTAAGTCGAATTTCCTCGCCACGACTGTTGTAAATGTGATACTCCATGAAGGTGAAATTGGTAGAAGATTCAACGGCAATGCTACCATTGTTCTTCTTGGCCCAATCCTTAATGATCGACTTCGACCAAGGCCACCAACTCTCCGTTTTGGTGAGGTATGAAGCGATGTACGGATGCAATTTCAATGTGATCTGCTTCTCGTTCTGCTCGTTCATCACGAAGTTGACGCTGTTCTCAATCTCTGTATCGAAAAGAATGGACGCTTCGATCTCGCCTGTTCCATCACAGCTCGGGCATTTCTCCTTGGTCTTTACCGACATTTCAGGCCGTACGCGCTGCCGCGTGATCTGCACCAACCCGAATTTGGAAGGAGGAAGAATATTGTGCTTCGCACGATCGTCCTTCATCTCTTCTTTCAGAAGATTGTAAAGCTCTTTTCGGTTGGCCGATTTGTGCATATCAATAAAATCGACCACAATGATGCCGCCCATATCTCGAAGGCGCAACTGACGCGCTACTTCGCGTGCAGCCTCCATGTTGCACTCCAATGCGTTGGTTTCCTGATCCTGTCCTGCGTTGGTCCGCGGACCAGAGTTCACATCGATGACATGCAACGCCTCGGTATGTTCCACAACGAGATACGAACCGTTCTTAAAGGTCACGTGTTTGCCGAACGCTGCTTTGATCTGCTTGTTCAGCCCAAGCGTTTCGAACAACGGTTTGTGCCCCTTGTGCATCTTCAGCTTCTTCAGCCTTTCTGGAGAGTTTGAAAGATACTTGCTCACTTCATCATGCACCTGCGTACTATCGACATGAATACTGTCGAAGTTGGCACTGAGCATATCGCGGATCATGGAAGATGTGCGGCTCAATTCGCCCATTACACGGTTGGTCGGATTGGCGGTCTTCACATTCGCGATCATCAACTTCCATCTTTCAACAAGATCGTTGAGGTCCGCTTCCAGATCGGCCACCTTCTTATTCTCGGCAGCCGTACGCACAATGAGTCCGAAGCCCGCGGGTTTCAGGTCTTTCAGAATTCCCTTCAGTCGCTTACTCTCGTCCCGACTTTTGATCTTCTGCGAGATGGAAACTTTCTCTCCAAATGGAACAAGCACCATGAACTTCCCCGCAAGGGAAAGCTCGGTGGTTAATCGGGGGCCTTTGGTTGATATCGGCTCCTTGGCAACTTGCACAAGGATTTCCTTCCCTTGCTTAAGAACGTCATCCACCTTGCCCGTCTTCTCAATTTCCGCTTCGGGGCGAAAACGTTCCAACATCGGGGATTTCAATTTTCCAGCACGGGTCAGGTCGATGAATTTCATCAACGACCTCACCTTGGGACCGAGATCGAGGTAGTGCAGAAACCCGTCCTTCTCGTAACCCACATCCACAAATGCCGCGTTCAATCCGGGCATTACTTTGTGGATACGGCCGAGATATAGGTCTCCCACCTGAAAAGCGCTATTTCCGCTTTCCTCGTGAAGCTCTACCAGTTTCTTGTCCTTTAAAAGGGCAATATCAACCTTGTCAGGCTGTGATGAGATTACCAGGTCGTAATTCACGGATAGCAGTTTATGGTCCGCCTACCGCATAGCGTACAACAGAACAAGGGCCGCGTGGCCCTATTGTTCAGAAATGGTGTTGGCACTGCCGCGAGAGGCGGCCTGTGAACCTTATCTCAAAGGTTGATTATTTCTTCTTCTTATGACGATTCTTTCTAAGACGCTTTTTGCGCTTATGGGTCGACATCTTATGTCTTTTTCTCTTCTTACCGCAAGGCATGACAATGTGATTTAAATGTTCTTACTAAGTTCTAATATGTAATCATCCACTTCCTTGGCCTTGTTCGGGTCGTCCAGAAGGGATTTGAAATTCTTAAGGTCTTCGATGGCCTCCTTGTACTTTTTCTGGCGCTCGTGCATGTCGGCCATATACAAGTAGGCATCTGCGTATTTCGGGTCGATCTTAAGCACCTGGGCAAAACGCTCCTCGGCCTTGTCGAACTGCCCCGACTTGATGGCGAAGTAACCCAAGTTGACCAATGCTTTCACGTTATTCGGATCCTGCTGCTCCACTTTTTTCAGAATGCCGATTCCTTCCATTGGTGGTGTACCAAGGAAAGATGAACTCTCGATCATACAGACACCAAGATCCACTTGAATATCGAGGTTTTCGGGAGCAAGCTCTGATGCTTTCTCCAAACTCGTTTTGGATTGAGCAAACCAGCTTGCTTTACGCGGTTGGTCGCCAATATACTTGGCATTCAATAGGAACCGTTGTCCGCTCTCCGCCCAAGCTTCGGCCGTGTTCAATTTCTCAGCACGCTTCAACGAATAGTAGGCAGAACCGACAGGTTTACGGATCATATCGTAAAACGCCACGATGCTGTCCAAAGCAAATTCACTCTCTGAAGATTCCCACTTGTTCAGATCAGCGAGTGAAGTGCTGTCAAGTTCATTCTTGATCTCCGTCACATCATCCAAAATATTGTATTCCACGGCAGGACGCGCTGCTTCCATCGCTGGAGCTTCCTCTGCAACGGGCGCAATGGGCGTGAAATACAGAATGGCTCCGATGGCAACGGCCAAAAGGACCAATATGATCTGAGGGACTTTCAAATTACTTTTTCACGTTCTTCTTCACCTTGCCGATGAAGGTTTTGGCTGGCTTGAAAGCTGGCACGTAATGCTCAGGAATAACGATGGTCGTGTTCTTCGAAATGATCCTTCCAGTTTTCTGAGCACGTTTTTTAACGATGAAACTTCCAAAACCTCTCAGATAAACGTTGTCTCCTTTAGAAAGAGAACTCTTTACTGAGGTCATGAAAGCTTCAACCGTGTGTTGAACTTGAAGTTTTTCGATTCCTGTCTTTTCTGAAATCTCGTTTACGATGTCAGCTTTTGTCATTAGTGGTTGATTTTGAGCCGATTAGTGCTTTTTATAAGGGCGTGCAAAGGTATACGAATATTTTTAACGGGAAGCATCCGTGTTTTTAATTTTGGCAACTTGGATTCCGAACTGAAAATCAGCCACTTCCCGAACACCCAACTGTTAGACTGGTATCATCGAGTAAAACGCGATCTGCCTTGGCGCGAAACTTCAGACCCTTATCGCATTTGGCTTTCAGAGATCATTCTGCAACAGACGCGGGTTGACCAAGGCTTGCCGTACTACGAGCGTTTTGTAACGAACTTCCCTTCGGTGAAGAATCTGGCCGAAGCGCCCGAAGATGACGTAATGAAACTTTGGGAAGGATTGGGTTATTACTCTCGGGCTAGGAATCTGCATTTCACGGCCAAGTACATCCATTGTGAATTGGAAGATGAATTCCCGAATACACACGAAGGATTACTGCAACTGAAAGGCGTTGGGCCGTACACGGCTGCGGCCATCGGCTCCATTGCGTTCAATCTTCCCGTTGCGGCTGTTGATGGAAACGTTTACCGCGTGATGGCGCGCTATTTCGGCATCTCAGAATCAATTGACGAAACATCCACCCAAAAAGAGATCGACCGCGTGGCAAATGCGGTCATTCCTACTGGAAAATCTGGTGACCACAACCAAGCGGTAATGGAATTGGGTGCGACCGTTTGCACTCCTGTCAATCCGCTTTGCGAAGAATGCCCACTTAAGTTTGGATGCATGGCATTTGAGAAAAACCTTCAGACAGAGTTGCCTGTCCGTTCCAAGAAAACCAAGGTGCGCGACCGCTTCTTCTATTATATGGTGAGATGGAACGGTGATGCGTTTGAAATTACCAAGCGCGGTGCTGGCGACATCTGGCAAGGCCTTTATGAGTTCCCGCTTTTAGAAGCTGACAAACGGTTGAAAGACGAGGCTATCATCCAGCAACTGAACTTGAAAAAAGACGAAACAATCGTTTCCATTTCAGAAGAATTCAAGCACATCCTTTCGCATCAACGCATCTTTGCTAAGTTTATACTGGTGAAAACGGAGCATCTGAACAGTGATTATTTGCACATTAAGAACGAGGACCTTCGTACTTTTGCCTTTCCGAGATTGATCAATCGGTATTTAGACAAAAACCTTGTTATTGATCGGGAAGTTTAGAATCTTTGTTCAAATACGAACAAAACCTACGAATCATGGCAGGAGTAAATAAAGTAATTCTGATCGGCAATTTGGGTGCAGACCCGGAAGTACGCACGCTGGAAAGCGGCACAAAAGTGGCCAGCATCCGATTGGCCACAACCGAACGATACAAGGATAAAAACGGTAACCAGCAGGAATCGACCGAATGGCACAATGTGGTGCTGTGGCGTGGTCTTGCAGACATTACTGAGCGGTATTTGAAAAAAGGTAATTCGGTTTACATCGAAGGACGCATTAAAACCCGCAAGTGGACCGACAAGGATGGCAACGACCGATACAGCACCGACATCGTAGCCGACCAGATGACCATGTTGGGCGGATCTGGAGGCTCATCTTCGGGTGGCAATTCTTCTGCCCCGGCACAGAACCAAGTGAACGAGCCACAGGCCAGTTCGTTGGATGATATTGACGATGATCTGCCTTTCTGATATGATCATTGCAGGTTTAACGAATCCTTCTTGAATTGGAAGACCCCCCGGAACCGGTTTACGACCTTCTGAATGCCGTTTTGCTGGCAACTCTGCCAGTTGACCTCATCTTAGGATTAACGGTGCTGATTGCGCTGCTCGCCTGTTCTGCCATGATATCTGGTGCCGAAGTGGCATTCTTCTCGCTTTCGCGTACCGAGTTGGACGAAATGGAGGAATCTCCTCTTCGTATGCGGAAGCAGGCCATTGCGTTGCTTCAGCGTCCGAAGCGGTTGCTGGCCACCATTCTTATTACCAACAACTTTGTGAATGTGGGAATCGTTATCCTTTCCACGTTTCTTACGGCCAAACACATCGGGCAGGAAAATCTGAATTACCTACTTGGCGGGCTCATTCCGATCGGTCGCGTCATTGAGGTTTTCGGCATTACGCTGATCGTGCTGCTTTTCGGAGAGATCATTCCAAAGGTTTACGCCAATCAGTATGCGATCATGTTCTCCTCCATCATGTCTTTTCCCCTGTATTATCTATCGGGTCTGTTCTCATTTTTGAGCATCCCGCTGATAAAAATGACGACCGTTATCGATGGTTGGGCCGAAGGCAGTGGACGCCAACTCTCTGTAGACGAATTGAGTCACGCGCTCGACCTGACCAAGGCTGAATCCGTACGGGAAAAGGAAGACCGAAAGATCCTTGAAGGCATCGTCAAATTCGGTAACACCGATGTGAAGCAGATCATGAAACCACGCCCCGACATTGAGGCCGTGGAGGCCGGTTCGGACTATCCCGAACTGCTTTCCTCCATTTTGGAATCAGGTTTTTCGCGCGTCCCTGTGTATGAGGAAAGTCTGGACAAGATCGTGGGCATCATCCACATCAAAGACCTGTTGCCACACATGGATCAACCCAACGATTTTGATTGGCAGAAGCTGATGCGGCCGCCCTTCTTTGTTCCAGAGAGCAAGATGATCGATGACCTTTTGGAGGAATTCCGCGCCAAGAAAGTGCATTTGGCCATTGTGGTGGATGAGTACGGAGGTTGTGAAGGGCTTGTGACGCTGGAAGACATTATCGAAGAAATTGTGGGAGATATTTCGGATGAGTTTGATGATGACGAGGTGGTCTATTCCAAGTTGGATGACGACAATTACGTGTTTGAAGGCAAGACAAATCTCAAACAGTTCTACCGCATTCTGAAAATTGATGGCGAGGATTTCGAGAAGAATAAAGGCGAGGCCGATACGTTAGCTGGTTTCATTCTGGAACAGGCCGGAAAGATCCCCGCCAAGAACCAAAAGGTCAGCTTTGAGAATTTTGAATTCACGATCGAGAGTGTGGACAAGAGACGCATCAAACGCGTCAAGGTCACGCGTTTGCAGTTGGAAAAAGAAACCGATGCCGATGAGGATTAGTGTTTTCCTGATTCCTTTCGCGTTCATCCTTGTTCTGAGTTCGTGCGAACCCGATTACACGCCCAAGCCACGCGGCTATATGCGCATCGACCTGCCCGAAAAAGCCTACAAACCGGTCGAGACCGATTGCCCATACTCGTTCGAAACCGCGGTCTATTCCGAATATCTTCCAGACCCCAGCGTGTCGTCTGATTCGTGCTGGTTCGACATTTACTATCCGCAGTTCAAAGCGAAGCTTTACTTCAGCTACAAACCCGTGCACAACAATTTGGCTGGGTATCTCGAAGATTCGCGCGAGTTGACCAACAAGCACATCAGCATGGCCTCTGACATCAACGAAACGTTGATCGTGCGGGATGACGCAAAGGTTTACGGATTGCTTTACACGGTAGAAGGAGCTCAGGCGGCCTCACCGCTTCAGTTCCATCTCACCGACAGCACAGACCATTTTCTGCGCGGTGCACTCTACTTCAACGTGACCCCGAACAATGATTCGCTGGCACCCGTTATCGACTTTTTGAAGCAGGATGTGCTGCACCTTATCGAGACGCTGCGCTGGAAGTAGCCACCGTCTGAATACGCGTTTTGCGGCCCAACGCCACAAACAGATAAACCTGCACCCCGAATATCATACAGGACAATAGCAAGTGTAATGGTTGCGCCCACGCTGGCACATCCAAGTAGGCCATAATGATGCCCGAAATGGTGGTGATACTGACAAAAACAGCCAGGTAGATGCTGGCGCGGAACACCGCGAAATAATGGTTCAGGTACTTGTATATCTGGTAGCAGAGCCACGCATTGCCGAACACCAACAGCAGCGAGAATGAGCGATGCACCTTGAAAACCCAGTTCAGCGCAGCTACCCACAGTTCGCGGTGCTGAAGGTTGAAACTCTTGGAAATGACGTCCATCTGTTGGCGCACCTGCGTGCCCAAAAACACCTGCACCAACGTAATGACGATGAGCACGCCCAAGGCATACCGCATGGTATTATCGATATTGAAACTGGTGGATGTGCGGATTCCTGGAGCGGTTTTCACGTAGAGATACATCAGCCCCGCGATGAGCGCAAAGGCCAAAACCATGTGTGCCGTCAGCACGCCTGGCAGCAGATTAGTACTGACCACCACCGAGCCCATCCAGCCCTGAAAACCCGTGATAACGATAACGCCCAGCACCAGCAATGGAATCTTTCTCCGCTTCTTCCAGTAGATGAGCGAAGCGAAAAAAGAGGCCAGCAGCGCAATTCCCAAAGACGCGCCAGCCAGTCGGTTCACGTATTCCGTCCAGGTCTTCTCCCACACGAACTGCGTTTCCTCATACACGCTCGGGTCTTCGCTTATCTGCGTGGCCAGTTCATCAAAACCGAGTGGGCGCAGCATCTTGGCCAATTTCTGGTTCTTGGCCTTGCGCACCTCAATATAATGTTGCTCGTAGCCTTCGGGAAGTTGGCTGATGTCGGTGGGCGGAATAACGCTGCCGAAGCACTTGGGCCAGTCGGGACAGCCCATGCCCGACCCCGTCATGCGCACCACGCTACCAGCCAAAATGACCAAGTAGGTAAGAAAGATGGAAATCTTCAGCAGGCTTCTGAAGCGGTTCTGTTTTCTGCGCGTTTCGCTGATTCCCATGGGCGCAAAGCTACTGAATCGGAGATCGGAAAATGAAAACCACGCAACAGAAACGGCCATCAGCTCCCAGAAAGTTGACAACACATAACACCGTTGGTTAACTTAGGGCGATGTTTCAACGGCTGCTGTTCCTTCTTCCGTTTCTACTGACCGCGCTGGGTGGTTGGGCGCAACCGATCTATTTTGACAAGCTGTTTGACTACGATCACCAAACAGAAATACTACTGAACGCGGTTTCAAACGAAGGAAATCTGGTGTTTGTGGCAAGATCAAGAGATG
This sequence comes from Flavobacteriales bacterium, assembly GCA_016124845.1. Classification (NCBI taxonomy): domain Bacteria; kingdom Pseudomonadati; phylum Bacteroidota; class Flavobacteriia; order Flavobacteriales; species Flavobacteriales bacterium. Next base: position 123,608 of record WGMW01000015.1, on the reverse strand, counting down.
TATATGCTGATACGGCAGTATTATACTTCGTTCGAATGGATCAAGAAGGAAATGAACTCCTCACAAATGTTTTTAACCCAAGGGCAAGAAGCATGAGGGCTGGAACCTTGATCACGCATCCCGATAGTGGGTACGTATTTTTCAATTCCATTGAAGACACAAGTGGAGTAGGCCAGAATTTACAGCTGATCAGATTCAATGATATAGGCGAAGCCATATGGACTGTGGAATACCCGCGAGATGGAGATGATTTCGGAATTGCTGGGATTCAATGTGCTGATGGTGGTTATGCCATGTATGCTCAAGCTGCAGATACGAGTGGCAATTCGGCAAATAACATGTTCATAAGGACCGACTCTTCTGGTACAGAACAATGGCGGAAGTTTTATGGTGGTGGAAACTGGGAAGCAGCCTATGACCTGCTTGAACTGCCCAACGGTGATTTCTTCCTTCTCGGCTGGACCCGAAGTTATGGTCACGGACAGCGGGATTTCTATCTGGTCAAAACCGACCCGCAAGGTGATGAGATATGGCATAAAACGTATGGAACCTCGAATATGGAAACTGGCACCGACATTATTCGACTTTCTGATGGAAATTACCTCTTAGCTGGTGCACAGATCATTGATGGTGTCGATAAAGGAAAGCTGATCAAAGTAAATGGCAGTGGTACTATAATTTGGCAGGAAGAGTATCTCTACCCAGGAAGTGATGCAACTGAAATCAACCAAATCCTTGAACTGGAAGAAGGCTCATTTGTTGGAACAGGCGTAACTGATAACTCAGGTGAAGGAAATGCAGGCTGGCTTTTGAAAACAGACAGCGAAGGCAATCTACTATGGCAGCGGAAATACAATCATAACCAATACACCGACCTTTTCTATGGTGTTCTTGCCACGGATGATGGTGGTTTTCTGTTGAGCGGTCAGGCCATCAATTTGGATAATAACTCGCAGGATGCCTGGCTATTGAAGGTGGATAGCATCGGCTGCCCGTACCCCAACTGCACGGTAGGCATTGAGGAAGAGGAAAAGATCGTGATGGTAGATGTGTGGCCCAACCCTGTGAATGATGTGCTGAATATTGAAAAGGCAGATTTCTCGGCTTCGCTCGAAATGACGGTTTTTGATGTGAATGGAAGGCTTATGACCTCCTCCAGCCCCTCCTTTTCAGAATCGGAGCGGCTGCGCATTGATGTTTCCAGTTGGCCGAGCGGCCTGTATATTCTCCAAGGCTGTGATGAAAAGGGCCGCAGCTTTTCGGTGAAGGTGATTAAGGAGTAACTCTTCTACCACTTCTCGATACAATTTTTCTCCTTCGTCAAAAAATCACTCGAAGTGACTGGCGCGGTTGGTCAGTTCGAGTGCGAAGCGTATCGAGAACCGTGTGTAGGCAAAAAAGCTAACGGAACTTTTTCTTGGAAAGCTTTGGCAATTCATTGAATTCACCGTTTATCAACGCTTCCTTCTTGGCTTTCGACCACTTCTTCAATCGCTTCTCAAACTCAATCGCATTCATGGGGTCGAGAAACATCTGCACATACACCAACTCAACTGGTCGTCTCCGAAATGTGTATGCATTTGGATTTTGTCCGTTCTGATGTTCGTTTAATCTGCGATCCACATCGTTTGTAACGCCCGTGTAATACGTTCCATCGCTGCATCGCAGCAGATATACGAACATGGTCTTCATGGTTGGAAGATAGATTACTTGCGGGACTTCTCGATACGATCTTTCCTTCGTCAAGATCACTCGAAGTGACAAACGCAAGCGTCAGTTCGAGTGCGCGAGGAACGAGCGTGTATCGAGAACTGTGGCGTGGAATGACTTCTCGATACGATTTCTCATTCTTCGAAATCACTCGAAGTGACTGGCGCGGTTGGTCAGTTCGAGTGCGAAGCGTATCGAGAACTCAATGCCCGAACTCGGAAATGAACTTGATGCGTACCAAACGAATCTCCTCTTCGGTGTAGTCGTCCTCGCCAAGTTCGGCCAAGGCCTCCTCAATGCTGTCGGTCTCGGCCTCTTCCTGAAAGTACTCGTAGATCTCGTCCTGCTTGTCCTCATCCACGGCCTCATCAATGTAATAGTCGATGTTCACCTTGGTGCCCGAACTCACGATATGCTCGATCTCGGTCAGCAGGTCGTCCATGCTCAGTCCTTTGGCATCGGCAATATCCTCCAGATCCAGTTTGCGGTCGATGCTTTGGATGATGTACACCTTATTGCTCGACTTGTTGACCACGGTCTTCACCACCATGTCCTGCTCGCGCTCTATCTCGTTCTCCTCCACATACTCCTGAATGAGTTCCAAGAACGGTTCCCCGTATTTCTTGGCCTTTCCGGCACCCACACCGGTGATGTCCTTCAGCTCATCCATGGTTATCGGATAGCGGAACGCCATGTCTTCCAACGATGGGTCTTGGAAAATGACGAACGGAGGCAGTCCTTCTTCCTTCGAAATGTCCTTACGGAGGTCTTTCAGCATCTTGAGCAGCACATCGTCTGCCGCGCCACCGCCCTTCATATTTCCCACAGGCATGGATTCCTCCTCTTCTGTGGCCGTCTCATAATCGTGATCAATGGTCATCATGAACGAGGTCGGCTTGGCAAGGAACGCGTGGCCTGCATCGGTCATTTTCAGCAACCCGTAGTTCTCAATGTCCTTGGAAAGGAAACCGTTGATGATGGCCTGCCGCACCAGCGACTGCCAGTAACGCTCGCCCTGCTCTGCCCCAGCCCCGAATGTTTCGAGCGTATCGTGCTTGTATGATTTGATCTGGCTGGAATTGACACCGAGCATGATGTTCACTACATGCTTGATCTTGAATTTCTCTTTGATGTCGAGTACGGTCTGAAGCACCATGACCATTTCGTCCTTGGCCTCCTCCTGCTTTTTCGGATGCTTGCAGTTGTCGCAATGGTCATCGCATTGCTTGGCATCAAACTCCTCACCGAAATAATGGAGGATGAACTTTCTTCGGCACACGGAGGTCTCCACGTAGGTCACCACCTCCGAAAGCAGTTGCTTGCCAATTTCCTGCTCGGAGATGGGTTTGCCCTGCATGAACTTCTCCAGTTTGATGATGTCGTCATAGCTGTAGAACGCGATGCAGTTTCCTTCGCCACCGTCACGGCCGGCACGGCCTGTTTCCTGATAATATCCTTCCAAACTCTTCGGAATATCATGATGAATGACGAACCGAACGTCTGGTTTGTCAATTCCCATTCCGAAAGCAATGGTAGCGCAGATCACATCGGCATCTTCCATCAGAAATGCATCCTGATGCTTGGCGCGTGTGGCCGCATCCAATCCTGCGTGGTAAGGCAACGCCTTGATGCCGTTCACTTGCAGCGTTTCGGCCATTTCCTCCACCTTCTTGCGGCTGAGGCAGTACACGATCCCCGATTTACCAGGATGCTGCTTGATGAACTTGATCATGTCGCGCGCCACGTTCTTCGTCTTCGGACGGATCTCGTAATAGAGATTCTCGCGATTGAAGGACGACTTGAAGACATTCGCATCGGTCATTCCCAGATTCTTCTGAATGTCCTGCTGCACCTTTGGCGTAGCCGTGGCGGTCAATGCCATGACCGGCACGCTTCCGATCGACTCAATCATCGGGCGTAGCCTGCGGTATTCAGGGCGGAAGTCATGCCCCCACTCCGAGATGCAATGTGCTTCATCAATGGCCACCATAGAGATCTTCACATCCTTGAAGAAATCAATGTTCTCCTGCTTGTTCAATGATTCGGGTGCCACGTAAAGCAGCTTCGTTCTACCTTCTTTGATGTCGGTTCGCACACGGTCAGCCTCACCTTTGTTGAGCGATGAGTTGAGGAAGTGCGCAATGCCATCATCTGCCCCGAAACTGCGGATGGAATCGACCTGATTCTTCATCAACGCGATAAGCGGAGAGACGATGATGGCCGTGCCATCCGAAAGCAATGCGGGCAACTGGTAGCACAGCGATTTGCCGCCACCGGTTGGCATGATCACAAACGTATCGTTACCATCGAGAACACTACGGATAATGCTTTCCTGTTCTCCTTTGAATTTGTTAAACCCGAAGTGCTTTTTCAGCGCTTCTTTAAGATCCGATCCTACTTCTATTTCCATTCAATTTCCCTTGTATTCCTCTTAAAGATAGGGATTTGCCAATAAGTGCAACGTGATAATCTGAGTTTTTATCCGAAGGGGCGATTTTGCCCGACAAACCCCCGATTTTGGGAACGCGAATATGCTCATTGAACTCCACTTTTTCATACCCTCCGCAGGTGAGAAACGTATTCTTTTATGAATATTGCAACGAAGACTACATTTATTGCTTCGGAACAAAATGAACTGAACTCAAGTAAGAGACCTTTGAACTGAAAGCTGATCGATGAACGACCTTTCCATCATCATACCTGCCTACAACGAGGAAGACTCGCTGAAGGTGCTGCTCCCTGAGCTTTTGGAGTTCGTCCAAACAAACGGGTTGCAGCTCATTATTGTGAATGATGGTTCGAAGGATGGAACGTTGGAGGTGTTGAAAGCGCACCAAGGCGCGGAACGGTTCCAGTTCTTCTCACATAAAGTGAACCGGGGTTATGGCGGTGCCATAAAAACGGGAGTTCGCAATGCCACAACCAAATATGTGATCACCATTGATGCAGACGGACAGCACGACCTGAATGATGTGTTGGCGCTGCACAAACAGATCATCGAGACCGATGCGGACATGATCGTGGGCAGTCGCATGGCGCACAAAAATGCATCCTTATATAGAGGTCTCGGAAAATGGTTGATCCGTTCGTTTGCGAAGATCCTGTTGCCAATTCACATTGAGGACATCAACTCGGGCATGAAGATCTACAATGCGGAAATGGCCAAACGCTACATCCGTCTGTGTCCCGATCACATGGCCTACAGCGACATCATTGCCATGGTGTTCATCAGCAAACGGCATCTGGTTCTCGAAACTCCGATCAACATCAAACCAAGGACCGCGGGCGTAAGTACCATCAGCACGCTTACGGCCATCGATACGGTAAAAGAGATCCTGAACATCGTTATTCTCTTTAACCCCATGCGCGTGTTCTTCCCAATTGCCATTCTCAGTATTGTAGCTGCGCTGACCTGGGGAATTCCAATTGCGTTGCGAGGCCGCGGTGTAAGTACAGGTGCCATGCTCGGTTTCACCACAGGGCTGTTGTTTTTCTTCCTTGGATTGATCGCTGAGCAACTTTCTCAAATCCGTAAGGACAGCGTGGATGAGTGACGGAAATCCGCAGGTAAAGAAGCGGTTGTACACGCGGTTGATGGACATCTACCGCCACAACGACATTTACATTCCCGGTTTCAATTTCGTGACGCGCTCCATGCTGCGCGCCAAGGCCGAATCGCATGTGGCAAGCATTTCCAAACAAGGAAAGGCGCACGAAAAGGAGATCAACGATTGGGTAAATTCAAAACGGTTCTTTTTCGGTTTCGGAGTTTTTAGAAGTGGAACCACCTTTTTGGCTGATTTCCTGAACCGCCATGCAAAACGTGCCGTTGTTCAGCACGAAGCCAACGTGAACGACTATTGGTACTACGCCAAGGCGATCCATTCTGAAACTGAAGCTGCCAACTACGCCACCGAATACCGAAAGGCCGAGATCTATTTCCGGACCAAGGAACTCGATTTTGAAGTTTACGGAGAGATCAACCCGTTTTTAAGAAGACATTGCGCGGCCATGAAATTGGCTTTCCCAGAAGCGAAGCAGTTTCTCATTGTCCGCGACCCGAAAAATGTGCTGCGCTCACTCATGTCGCGCGAGCTCTTTGACCGTAAAGACCCGATGGGCGATGTGATCTTCCCGCCAAAAGATGATCCGTATTCTGAAAATTGGAAATCCATGTCGCGGTTTGAAAAACTCTGCTGGCTTTGGGCTGCCGACAATCGCTTCATCCGCGAGAACACGAACCACACAATTCTCTTTGAAAAACTTCGGAAGGACTTCGACTACTTTGATGAGAACGTGTTGAAATTCCTGGCTCTGGAAATGAATCCAGACGATTGGCGTGCGGAGATCGATCAGGTGTACAATTCTACTCCACGCTATACATTTCCAAAATATCCTGATTGGAGTTCCGAGCAGAAGCGCCAGTTTGAGAACATCTGCGGAGAGGAAATGGCCGTTTACGGTTACTGACCTTTCTTCTGTTGTTGAATGGCCCAGTTCAAATTTCCCTGCGCCAATTGGTAGCCAGGTTTGAATTCCAACGCCTTTTCGCATGCTTTCTGCGCATCCTCATACAACTTCAGTTGATTGTATGCTGAACAGATATTGTTGTACGCTTCGGCATAATCAGGTTTCAACTGCAACGCGCGATCACAAGCTTTGATGCAGTTCTCATATTGCCCAAGGTTGTAGTATTTCAAACTCAGGTCCAAATAAGCTTCGGGCGTATTGTCCCGCACAGCCGATTCCTCCAATTGCCTGATCTGATCCTCGGCCGAAACCGTCAACTTGGCCAACAGCATCTGCGACTGTTGATGCGCAGGACTCAATTGCAGCGCCTTGTTCAGATGCTTCACCGCCTCATCATTTCGGCCATTGTTGGCCAACCATTGGGCGTAATGATAATGGCAATCAGGGTATCCTGGCCCCGATTGAACTGCCAATTTCAGATACCTTTCGGCCTCCTGTTTCAACTTGGCATCGTTATTCCGCATTCCCAACGCATTCTTGGCAATTCCAAGATTTATGTAGAGATACGGATGGCGACCATAACCCGTTTTCAGCGCACGCTCAAAGTAGCTGATGGCCACTTCCATGTTTCCCTTGCGCATTTCGGTCAGACCATAGTTCATAAGACCGCGGCCATTGTTCGGGCTTTTCACCGTCACATCATACCAAAGCGACTCATCATTGTCCCAAACCTCATTGCGCTGGTACGTTCCGTACGCGTGCAATCCAAAAATGACCAGAAGCACGCCTGCCACAACGCCTTTTGTTGCGGTTGATGGTCTGCCCTTGGTCGCTTTCTGGATGAGCAGATAACCGCCCCAGACCACCGCCATCACCAATCCCATGTAAGGAAAAAATGTTCGGTGATGATTCATGACCTCCGCCAGCGGAACCACACTTGAACTCGGCACCAAAGCCACGTAGAACCAAAGGATTCCGAATGTGATGGGAAGCGTGTTTCGTTTCAGAGCCGTCTTCCAGGCCAAAGCAAGCGAAGCCAGAATGACCAACAGACCCCAAAGCACTTTGGGTGCGAAATACTCTTTGATGAGGGTAAGGTCCGTATCGGCCGAAAGTCCCGTTGGGACGAAGAACGTTTTGATGTAAACCCAAAAGATATATGGTTGCGTATTGAGGTAATCCAGCATTTTCACATCACTGGGTTTCCATGTATCGGAGAACATGGAGCGTGTGAAGAAATACATCACCGCGCCAAGTATGAAGAATGAAACCGTGCCTTTCAGTGCTTCAACGATCTTCGAAATGAACTTCGGTTTTTCCTGTTTCACGAAAAGTGATGGATCCTCAAGCAGCAGATCATACAGGAACAGGATCGGGGCCAACATCAACGTGGTCGGTTTGGCAAGACATCCAATGATAAATGGAATCAGTCCCAACTGCTTTTTCCACCCTTTCGTATTGATGTAAATAAGCATGGAAGCCACCACCATCAGCGTGCTGAAACCATCTGAACGCGCAATGATGTAATTGATGGTTTCGGCCGTTGCGGTGTGGAACGCGAAAAATCCTGCTCCAAGAACCGCCAAGAGGCGATGTTTCTCGCCATCGGCCATTTTGAAAATGCGCAACAACAGCAAATAGAACAGCCACAGCAGGACCAGAAACTCCAAATAGATGTGCCAATGAAAGACCTTCGGATTCAACTTTCCACCGATCCAATAATCGATGGTATTGAGGCTGGTAACCACAGGCCGATAGGCTTGATTGAGCGGCAAACTGCTCGTGGTCTTTGCATCCTTGAAAATGAGCGGCAGATTATGGATATCGGTAATGAAACCGTTGTTTACAATGGTGTGGCTGTCATCAAAATGGAAACCGTTGTCGAAATGATTCCAATAAACCGCTGTGAGCGCTACGATCAGGAACGCGGCCAAAGCGCCCGTAAATGATTTCGAATTGAGATTCATTGCTTCAATTGATGCTTGCTCCAGTTCAGATTGTTCTTGGCCAATTCAAAATCAGGTTTGATGGAAAGCGCCTTTTCGCATGCCTTGACCGCCAATTCATACTGCTTCAACTCGTTGTATGCCGAACACATGTTATTGTATGCATCTGCGTAATCGGGTCGAAGTTCAATGGCCTTTTGGCAAAGGACCACACACTCCGAAAACCGACCTGCGTGATAATACTGCAAACTTAATGCAACGTATTTCTCCGCAGCTTCTTGAATGCTTTTTTGTTCTGCCCGCTTGGTCATTTCCGCTTCAAGGGCATCGCGGATTCGTTTAGCGTCACCATGCGAAGGACTGATCTGCAACAACTTTGATATTTGCTGATGCGCCATTTGAAGATCGCCCTGCGCGGCCAACCAGATGGCATAGTGATAATGACATTCCGGAAAATTATCGCCCCCCGTCAAACTGAGTTCAAAATACTGCTTGGCAAGGTCATTCTGTCCCAAAGCAGCATAGCATCGGGCCAAATTTGCAACCAGATACGGATGTGTTCCAAAAGAGGTCTTGCTGGCTTTTTCAAGGTATTTCAACGCGCCTTCATTATCTCCTTTTTGCAGCAGTTGCATGCCGTAAGCCATCAAACCACGCCCATTATTCGGGCTTTTTTCCGCTACATCTTTCCACAGCGATTCTTCGTTGTCCCAAACCTCGTTGCGTTCATAGGTTCCAAAGGCATTTGCACCGATCACAATAAAAACCGTGGTAGCCAATACAGATCGTGCTAAAGCAGAGGGTAGGTTGTCGGTGAGCTTGGCGAAAACCAGACGCACGCTCCAGCCCAACGCAATTGTCAGTCCGAGATAGGGAAAGAATGTGCGATGGTGGTTCATTACATCATCCTGTGGAACAATGCTTGAGGTGGGCGCAAGCGCAATAAAGAACCAAAGAATGCCAAATGAAATCGGCAGGGTTTCTTTTTTCCGTGCGGCAAGGTACCCCACAAGAATTAGCGAAAGGATGATCAGAACACCTACAATGACAGTAGCATCGACCGAATGCAGCAGTTTCATATCAGAATCGGCCGAAAGGCCAGTAGGGATGAGAAATATCCGAAGGTAAAATGCAATAACGGCCATCTGTGTAATGAGGTAATCTGTGGCAGATGCATGAGACATGGATAGAGCCGTTTCGGAGGCCATAGACTGCGTGAAAAAGTACATGCAGATTCCGATCAGAAAATAAACACCTGTCTTCTTGAACGCGTCCGTCTCTTTGGAAACCAAAGTGGTTTTTTCGTTTCGGACCAGAACGGGGGGTTGCTCCATCAACAGTTCGTAAACGAAGAGCAGCGGAGCCAGCATCAGGGCAGTCGGTTTGGCCAAACAGCCAAGCACAAACGGAATCAATCCCAAAGTCTTTTTCCATCTGCTGGCAGAAACGTAAATGAGCATTCCTGCCAGCACCATCAGCGTGCTGAATCCATCGGAGCGGGCAATGATGTAATTGATGGTTTCGGCCGTGGCCGCGTGGAACGCGAAAAAGGCCGTGGAAAGCAACGCCACCAATCGGTGTTTCCTGCCATCGGCCATCGAAAAAAGCTTTACCAGCAAGAAGTAGAACAACATCAATAAGAGAAGAAACTCCAGGAAGATGTGCTGATGGAATACCCTCGGTTCCATCGCGCCAGCAAGCCAAAGATCAATGGCGTTCAAGCAAGTGACCATCGGTCGATATGCCTGATTGGGAGGTAACGTGCTGGTGGTTCGTGCATCTTGAAAAAAGAGCGAAATATTGCTCAAATCTCGAATGTAGCTGTTGCTGATGATGGTATGACTGTCATCAAAATGAAAGCCATTATCGAAATGATTCCAGTAAACGGCCGTCAATGCAACCATCAGCATTGCTGCAGATCCGAGCAGTTGTTTTTGAGGTAGTTCCATTATCGATCGGCCCTTGAAACGCGTTGCAGCAGACCTTTGAGGCTATGCGAATCGAAATATTTGAGATTAGCGTAAAGAGCTGGCAGTCCGATCATGGCAGACCAAAAAACCGATATCAGTCGTGTAATAACTCCGATCATCAGACCTTCTTCCATCTGAAAACCCGCTGTGGCGAAAACCACCCCGATCATCAGTTCCTGCACGCCCAAATTCCCTGGCAGGACGCGAACCAGCAGAATGATTCGAAGGATCAGTACCACCAGAAGCACAGGTGCAAACGCACATGGAAAATCCAATGCCAAAGCCGTTTGCCAAAACCAGAATGCCTGTATGATCACCGAAACCAATGTGGTGATCAACAGTCCGAAGAACAGTCGGATATTCTTGAACTGCTCCATCAACTGCACACGGACGTTGATCAGAAAGTTTAGGAATCGGTTCAGCAGACCTTCTCCCACGATGTTTGCAGACGGAAGAAAACCCATTGAAACCACCATACCGACCAATCCTGCGCCCATTGCCCAAATGATGAGTTTCAGTCGCAATGAATCCACAGGAAGAAGATAGATCATGGCCAGACCAAGGAAAATGGTGAGCAGCAAGCTGTTCAGAAAGACCATCAATCCTAACGAAAAGCCTTTGCTCATATCGAGGTGATACTTGTGTTTGGAATAGAACACTTGGAAAAGCATTCCTCCTTTCATTGGCATGAGATAGAGGAAAAGGTGCATCATCAACGGGAGGGTGAGAATTTCGATGGCTGGCAACCGTAGTTTGTAATGCAGCCAGAACGCCACCCACATGATGACACCGAACGAAAGGTGAAAAATGAGCCCCAGACCGAAAAGTTTGAGCACGTCTGACAAAGCCGTATTCTGTACGAATTGCCCCAGATTCACATCCTTGAACGTGAACCAAACCACCAAAAAGAAGATCGCGGCAGCAAGTGCAAAAATGAATCCCGAACCGAGCTTGTTCATACCGACTTTCGTTCGTGCACAAAATAGGAAGAACACACCGACATTACTGCGGCCGGGGTCTTACATTTGCAGCCCATGAGCAAAGAGCTTCCCGAAGCAGATCTGCCCGAAGAAGGCGAAATGTCGTTTCTCGAACATCTTGAGGTGCTGCGCTGGCATCTCATCCGTTCGGCTGCGGCCATTTTCATTGTGGCCATTGCTGCATTCATTGCCAAAGGCTTCATCTTCGATACGCTGCTGCTCGGTCCAAAAAACCCTGATTTCTGGACCTATCGGATGCTGTGCGAACTGTCTGAGAAATTCAACCTCTCGGATCTGCTCTGCATCACCGAGATCCCGTTCGACCTCATCAATATTTCGATGGCTGGTCAATTCAGCACGCACATCTTCGTGTCCATTATTGCAGGAGTAGTCGTGGCATTCCCATACATCATATTCGAAATGTGGCGGTTCATCAAACCCGGTCTTTATAATAAGGAGCGCAAATATGCTTCTGGAATGGTGTTCTACACATCCGTGCTTTTCATCATGGGCGTGCTGTTCGGTTACTACATCATCGCACCGCTTTCGGTCAACTTCCTCGGCTCTTATCGTGTGAGTGAGGCCATTCATAACCAGATCGATCTGAACAGTTATTTCAGCACCATTGCCACGTTGGTTTTGGCCAGCGGTGGCGTGTTCGAACTGCCTGTACTCATCTATTTCCTCACCAAGATCGGACTGGTAACTCCCGAACTTCTCAGACAATATCGTAGGCATGCCGTAGTTGGTATTCTCATTCTGGCCGCTGTCATCACACCACCGGATGTGTCGAGCCAGATATTGGTATTCGTTCCGCTGATGCTCCTCTACGAGGTCAGCATTTGGGTATCAGCAATTGTACTTAGAAACGAAGCGAAAGCAAATACCGATATTTGACGCCTCAATGACGGGAGGGCAAGCCAGCTTTTGATGACTTACGTGAGATATTACCTTTCTGTCGCCCTGCTTTTCGTTATCGGGTTTACCTACGGTCAGGAAAAGACCAAGGTGAAGGGCACCATTACCGATGCCCAAACGGGCGAGCCATTGCCATTCGTGAATGTGTCGTTTGTGGGGAAGGCCGTTGGAACGACCACTGATTTCAGCGGGAAATACCAACTCGATACCAAGTGGGGCTCCGATCAGCTTCAGGCCTCATTCATGGGTTACGACCCCTTGATAAAATCGGTGATTCAGGGAGAGAATCAGACCATTGACTTTGCATTGGAACCCACGCAGATCAAACTGCAGGAAGTAACGGTAAAAGCCGAAAAAGGTCGCTACAAGAACCGGGAGAATCCGGCCGTTCAGTTGATTCAGAAAGTGGTCGATCACCGCGAGCAGAACCGTAAGGAAGGTTTCGACCATTACGAGTTCGACAAATACGAGAAACTGGAGATCGACCTCAACAACATCACCGATAAGTTCATGGACCGGAAGATGTTCAAGAAGTTCGAGTTCATGTGGCAGTATGTCGATACTTCGGAGGTGAACGGAAAACCTTACCTGCCGCTGTATTTCACCGAAACCAAATCGAAGGTCTATCTGCGGAAATCTCCACAGGATAAAAAAGAGATCATCTACGGCATGAAAACCGTTGGTTTCGAGGATTTCATGGATGAGCAGGGCATCGACTACTTCATGGAGAAGATCTATCAGGACATCGACATCTACGACAATACCATCTTGTTGATGGAGAAGCAGTTCAAGAGTCCGATCTCCAATATTGCGCCCGTCTCTTACAAATACTTCATACTCGACACGGTGGATGTGAGCGGCATTCAGTGTGTGAAGATGGCCTTCCAGCCGCGCAATAGTGCCGACCTCGCTTTCCGTGGCGACCTGTGGGTGGCGCTCGATTCATCCTATGCTGTGAAAAAGGTGAAGATGGGCATCACGCGAAGCGCCAACATCAACTTCGTAAGTGCTTTGGAAATTGAGCAGGAATTCGATTATTCGGATGAGTTGAAATGGCACATAGTGAAGGATCAGATGACCATTGACTACAACCTGCTGACCAACAACATGGGCATGTACGGCACCAAAACGGTCACTTACCGCGATATTGTGGTCAATCAGCCCGCACCCGATTCCATTTGGTCCGACCCGGCACGATTTGTTGTGAATGAGGATGCGAAACTGAAACCGGACACATTCTGGACGGAAACGCGCCACGAGGAACTGACCAAGAACGAACAGGGCGTGTACGACATGACCAAGGAAATGAAGGATCTGCCCGCCTTCAAACGCGCCATGAACATCCTTTTCCTCGTCATTTCTGGATATTACGAGGTCGGTCCGGTTGATATTGGACCGCTTTACCAAATTGTGAGTTTGAATGCCGTGGAGCATTGGCGCTTCCGGATGAGTGTGCGGACCAACAAGAAATTCAGTGAGCGTTGGCGACTTTCAACCTATTTGGCCTACGGCCTGGATGACAGGAAAGACAAACGCTTGAAAGGAGGCGCGGGTGTCACCTTCTTCATAAAGCAGCGGCCGTATCATCAGATCACAGCCGAGTTTCAGCGCGACATCCAAATGCCTGGACAGGCATTACTGTTAGCAAGCGATGACAACATCTTCCTTTCATTCAGACGTGGTCTGGCCAACCTCATGATCTACTACGATTCGTACCGGCTCAACTACCTGAAAGAATGGAATTTCGGGCTTGGTGTTGGGCTTCACCTCGAACACAGAAGACGACAGGCGGCCGGGGCTCTGACCTTCGACCCGATAGACCCATCGGTTAAAGATCCAAGCCATGTGATCACCAACGAGGTGGGTGTTTCGCTCCGCTATTCGCCCAATTTGCGCTACTACGAAGGCCGTTCTTCGCGCGTGCCGATGCTCAACAAGTATCCGATCCTTGATGTGAGTTATTCATACGCCATCCCAAATCTTTTGGGCGCACAGTACCAATATCACAAATTCGGGGTGCGCGTATTCAAGCGTTTCTACATGAGTCCGTTCGGTTTTTCCGACACGCAATGGGAAGGCGGCTACATGCTGGGGCGCGTTCCGTTCCCACTATTGTTCATCCATCGTGGTAACCAAACCTATTTCCACGACCCGAACACATTCAACATGATGAACTGGTTCGAGTTCGTGAGCGACAAGTACATTTCGCTCGACTGGTATCACCATTTCAATGGATTCGTGTTCAATAAGATTCCGTTCCTGAAGAAATTGAAATGGCGTATGACCGCAGGCGCCAAAGCTGTTTGGGGTGGTGTTTCGGTGCAGAACACGCCCGGAATGACCAATGACAGCCGCATTTTCCAGTTCCCTACGCGCAGGTTGCAAGACAAGAACGGAGACCCGATCCTCGATCAGTACGGCAACGAACAATACAAGCAGGTTACCTTTACGCTTGAACGCATGCCTTATGTGGAAGCAAGTGTGGGGATAGAAAATATTTTCAAGATCGTGAGCGTTGACCTCGTCAAACGCTTCACATATCTCGACAATCCAAACGTGTCCAAACTCGGTTCGGCACGCGGATGGGGCTTCCGGGTAAGAGCAGGAATCCGTTTCTGATGAAACTACGCGCAGAACATATCAAGAAGAAATACGGCACCCGAACGGTGGTAAAAGGTGTTTCCATTGAGGTGAGCCAAGGCGAAATTGTGGGACTTCTCGGCCCCAACGGAGCAGGGAAAACCACTTCGTTCTACATGATCGTGGGGCTCATCCGCCCGAACGAAGGCCACATCTATCTTGACAAAAAGGACATTACTGCACTACCGATGTACAAGCGCGCACAGTTGGGCATCGGTTACCTGCCGCAGGAAGCCTCCATTTTCAGAAAATTGAGCGTGGAGGACAACATTCTGGCCGTGCTGGAAATGGTAGGAGCGAACAAGCAGGAACAGCACCGCAAACTCGAATCGCTCTTGGATGAGTTCGGTCTGCAGCACGTGCGTACCAACCGTGGAGACCTGCTTTCGGGCGGAGAAAGAAGACGAACGGAAATTGCCCGTTGCCTGGCCGTGGATCCGCATTTCATTCTACTGGATGAGCCATTTGCCGGTGTTGACCCGATTGCGGTGGAAGACATTCAGGAAATTGTGGCGCGACTCAAAACCAAGAACATCGGCATTCTCATTACCGACCACAACGTTCACGAAACGCTTCGCATCACCGACCGCGCCTACCTGCTTTTTGAAGGCGACATTTTAAAGGCTGGCACAGCCGAAGACCTCGCCAATGACGAGCAAGTGAGAAGGGTTTATCTGGGGCAGAACTTCGAATTAAGAAAGACATCAGGTAAGTCCGCAGATGGAATAGAGGCACAACTTGAAAGATATGAGCCATACGAGCTGGCCATCATGTACCATTACATGTATCCCACTTATTCGTCAGCTACTCAAGAAAAAATCGACCTGTTCCTGAAAAGAAAGAACTTAAATCAATCCGCGTTAGCAGCGATTTACAAGGAGGGTTCTTCAAATCCAATCCCAATATCAGACAAAAACTGTCCTCGTTGTGGTTCAACCAAACTAATAATTGAGAAAGTTCAGTTTTACAGAACCAAGAAATATGACAGCATGGATGGCTATTTATCAGGCGAATTACCGTTAGCTGACAAAGTCATTTGTCAGGTATGTGGCCTAACGATTTCAGACCCTAATGAGTAACCTTTAAGCCTCGCTCAGCTCAAACTCAAAGTTTTCCATGATCTGATTGGAAAGAAGCTCCTTGCAGGCCTTTTCCACTTTGACTTTGGCCGCAGCCTCATCATCCGCTTCCACCTCCAAAGAGATGTGCTTCCCGATACGCACATTGCCGATCTCTGGCAATCCGAGGTTCTTCATGCTCGAACTCACCGCTTTTCCCTGTGGGTCAAGCAGTTCTTTTTTGGGCATCACATCGATCTCAGCTATGTACTTCATTTTTGGATAGAAACAGGTTATTGATGATTGAAATAAGCACGTACAAAGATAGGATGATGGGAATGGCAACCGGCCGCAGAATTATCAACAGAACCGCAGAAATTATCAAGAACACGTAACGCACCCCGTTTCCTTTCCACCCAAAGTGCTTGAACTTCATGGCCATCAGCGGAATATCGCTCACCATTATTACCGAGAGGCCAATGGCCGAAACGATCACAAACCACGGTGCAACGATCACATTGCTTGGATCCCACCAGATATGGTAAGGCATGTATTCGATCATCAGGGGAATGGAAACCACCCACATGGCGCTGGCAGGTGTCGGCAGGCCGCGAAAACTGTCCGTCTGCCGCGTATCCACATTGAATTTGGCCAAGCGTAAGGCCGAAAACACGGGAACAAGAAAAGGGATCAACAGCACAGGGTGCTCCAAGAACGAATTCAATCCGGTGATATGGTTGCCCAAGCCACCTTCCAAGTAATGCAGCAACATCAACCCTGGCACAGCACCAAAGGTGACCATATCGGCCAATGAGTCGAGGTCGCCACCAATGGGAGTTGAGACCTTCAGCATCCGCGCAGCGAAACCATCGAAGAAGTCAAATATTGCAGCAGCAATGACAAGGAATGCGGCCGTTAGCGGGTCGCCTACCGAAAGCATGACAATGGCCAAACAACCGCTGAGCAGATTAAGGCTTGTGAGCGCGTTCGGAATGTGTTTCAATGGATTCATTTGCCGAAGGTAGCAAAGCAGCTTTGATGCATTTTTCGCGAAATGCAATATTTCCTTTCCATTGCTGAAACCTTTTGCCAGCTACTTCATAAAACGTGACCGAAACCGGAATGACAGCAGAGATAAACAGATTGGAACGTTCGCTTGAGGAAGCGAAGGATGATGCCGAACGATTGGAAATTCTTCTCCAATTGCTGAAGCACCACAACAACGATGATTTTGTGGAGGGATGGAAACGTGCCGATGAGGCATTGGAACTTTCCGAAAAACTGAACGACCGGGCCGCCAATGCGCGTACGCGCGAAAGCTTCGCCAACATTCTTTGGAAGCTGGCCGAATACTCGCAGAGCATCGAGTACTTTGAACAGGCCTTGGATAAATACCTCGGGCTGGGCGACCTGTACGGAGTGGCGCGCTGCTACAGCGGTATGGGCATCATTTCGGGAACAATGGAACAATACAGGGTGGCATTGGATCATTTCGATGAGGGACTTTCTGCTGCCAGAAGGGCGGGCAATCACCATCTGGCTGCTACCATCACAGGAAACATCGGACACGTCTACTTCAATCTGGGGCGATACCAAGATGCAATGAGCTGTTTCCAGCACGGCTTGGAATTTTACAGCGAATCCAACGACATGGAAGGCACGGCCAACATGTTGGGTGGCATGGCCGGTGTACACGTTTTTCAAGGCGAGTTCAGTAAAGGGTTGGAGCTGGTGAGGCGCGCCCTTGTATTGCATCGACAGGCCAAGCACAAGCGAGGTGTTGCAACTTCCATGATGAACATCGGAATTTCGTTGCACCGCATGGGAAAATCGGAACAGGCAAAGGCCGAACTGAAAAGCGCCCTGAACTACTCCCGTTCCATTGGACTGAAGTTCATGGAATATGAAATTCTGAAGCATCTGAGCCAAGTTTGTTCCGATCTTGGAGAGGAGGAACAGTCCAGCGAATACCTCAGATTGTATATGGACGGGCAGAAAGAGCAAAATCAGCTGAATGTGAAGCGGAAGAATGAACAGTTCCGCCAGCGGCAGATGATCCGCGAACTGCAACGCAAGTAACTTTTTACTTGGTGTAGAAATACCGCTTCAATCCCAACAGCGGCTTCTCGAAATAATGCCAGCTCAAAGCGGCAAATGGGGCGATCAATGCAAACGCTACCAACGGTTTCAGAATAAGGAACGCCCAAACCTTCTCCTCCAACCCGAAATGCAACAGAAAACGATTGCCTGCCAGCAATCCTATCTCGTGGAAGCAGAAAAGTCCGTAGCTGATCATACCCAAGTAAGTAATGGTCTTCAACCTTCCAAACTTATAGAAGCTGTTCTCGCAGAAATTCTGCTCAAAGATGAAGAAGGAGAGAATCACGGCATAGAACAGCTTTTCTACAATGAGGTTGATGGCACCCGGAAGCATGTCGCTATCGAACAGAAAATGGTAGAACAGCAGCGAAAAAATGAAGCTCGTGTAAATGGCAATGATGGCTTTGCGGCTCAACCTCTGCAAAGAGGAAAATCCCCAATTCCTATTGAAGGAAATGAACGCGAACAGTACTCCGAGTGCGATGTCTCCAAGTAGGAAAAGCGTGTGGAACCACAGGTTCACATCCGTTCCGTAATAATGCCAAGTGGTGATACCGAAAATGAGCAACAGCAGCGCAAACAGCCATTTTTCACTCCTCCTGAAAAGAATGAGCAGAAACGGCCAGAAGATGTAAAACTGTTCCTCCACCGAAACACTCCACAGCACGCTGATGATGGGTGAATGCGTCCAACCGTGTTCGATGAGGTAGAAGTTACCCACGAAAAGAATGAAATACCATGGGTTTCCAACCTCTTGGTATGGTTCGCCCATGCATTGCATGAACAGCGGCAGAAGCACAAACCCAATGAAAAGCACCAGAAAATACAGCGGCCAAATGCGAATGGCGCGCCTCACGTAGTAAAGCCATGGCTTGAAGTGCCCTGCCTGCTGGCGTTCCTCCAAAATGACCCATGTGTTAATGTAACTCGACAGGACGAAGGCAAAGCTGAAACCTGTTTTCCCAAAGATGTAAACGTAATTCTTTACCCAACCATACGCGGCAGATTGGCGGATGATGTCGCTATCCGTATCGAGCGCATGTCCGAGAAAAATGAACAGAAACGCCACGAAACGAAGCGCATCCAGATTTTTGAAGAAAACTTTCTGTCCCATTTTTATTGACCACTAAGTTGTGTACAAATTGGAAACATCTGCCCAATAGCTTTGCTTCGAAGCATTACATTCGACACAATTTTCAGAAACGTCTTCCGTTGGCAGGGTCGGCAAGTATTACAAAAGCCGTTTTTGATAACTTTAACACGCTTGAAACAACATGACCGGATTCCGTCTCGTCTCCTTCCTTTTCATTTCGCTGCTTTTTGTTGGGAATACAGCTCTGGCCCAGGCGCCAAAGTACAGTAACGAATTCCTCTCTATTGGTGTGGGCGCACGCGGCATGGGCATGGCCAATGCCATGGTGGCAAGCGTTAATGATGTAACGGGCGGTTACTGGAACCCTGCCGCGCTTCCGCTGGCCGACCAGAAATGGCAGGTATCGCTGATGCACTCCGAGTATTTTGCAGGAATTGCCAAGTACGATTATGCGGCTGTTTCCGCACCTATTGTGGATCAATACACGCAGGCTGCTGTCAGTTTTATCCGCTTTGGCGTGGATGATATTCCGAACACCACGCAACTCATCGATGACGAAGGCAACATCAATTACGATAAGGTAACCTCATTTACTGCTGCGGATTACGGTTTCCTTTTCAGCGTAGGTCGTAAAAGCCCGAAAATTCCCGGTTTGCGTTATGGTGGAACGGTGAAAGTGGTGTACCGACACGTAGGAAGTTTCGCGCATTCGTGGGGTTTTGGCCTCGATGGTGGTGTGCAGTACGATCGCAAGAACTGGAAATTCGGGTTGATGGCGCGAGATGTGACCTCCACCTTCAATGCGTGGAATTTCACATTGAACGATGAGACCAAAACCGTTTGGCAACAGACAGGTAACGATATTCCAAAAAACTCATTGGAGGTCACACTTCCAAAGGTCATCCTTGCCGCTGGCAGAAAATTCAACGTGTACAAGAAATTCGGTCTCTATACAGAATTCGACTTCGATTTCACGTTCGATGGCAAGCGTTCGGTACTCATAAAAGGAGACCCGATAAGCATTGAGCCGCATTGGGGCTTGGAGCTTTTCTACTCCAATATCGTGTATGTGCGCTTCGGTGTCACCAACATTCAGGATTACACCGATGACAACGGCAAACACATTTGGACATGGCAGCCGAACGTGGGCATCGGTGTCCGCATCAAAGATTTTTACATCGATTATGCGCTGACGGATGTCGGCAACCAATCCGTGGCGCTGTTCAGCAACGTTTTCTCGCTGAAGGTTGACATCTACAAAGACATGTTCAAGAAGAAAGCGAAAACAGATGCGGGAGCAAGCAATTGATAATGACCCGTTAAGTCTTCCAATGGCGGAAATTCCTAACTTATCGTTCTCAATTCCTAACTGAATTCTGAATGGGGAGATTTTTACTTTTCGCGCTTCTTCTCCAAACTTTTACTGCATTCTCGCAGCCGTACGGCAATGAGTGGGTGAGTGCTTCTCAGCCGTATTTCAAATTTCAGATACTTAATGAAGGCATCTACCGCATCAACTATCAGGTACTGAACGATGCGCTGGCCTCGCAGGGCATCAGCCTTGCTACCATCGACCCGCGAAGCCTACAGATCTTTGCCCGAGGGCAGGAACAGTATATCTACGTGGAGGGAGAACTGGACGGCAGTTTCGACCCCACCGATTTCATTGAATTCTATGCGCGCGGCAACGATGGCGAGTTCGATTCGGATGTGTATATCGAGAACCCGCTGGACAATGCCAATCCGTATTACAGTCTGATCAACGACACCATCCGTTACTTCCTTACATGGAACAGTTCCACCACCAACCTGCGGATGGCCTTGGAGACCGATGTCAACTTTTCGGCCTACACCGCATCGCCCTACATTCTTAAAGATGTGGTGAAGGAAGATCACAGCACGTACCGCTATGGCCCCACCTACGTGCAGACCGAAAGCACAAGCCCCATGTATTCGGGTGGAGAAGGGTATTATGGCAACGGCAATGGCGATTTTAGCCCATCGGCCGCCAAGACCTGGAACGTGAATACCCCGAACAGGTATATGAACGGACCCGATGCGGAGGTGGAGATCGCTGTTGTGGGGCAGACCTTTGACGACAAGAACATCAGCATTCAGGGACCCTCCATCAGTTACAGCGATGTAATGTCGGGGCTGAACGGTTACCGCTACAACCTCACCACCCCCACTTCGGCCTTGGGAAACAACAGTTCGAGCTTCACGTTCTCCATGTCGAACACGCCTGCGGCAGGTGCTTACCGGGCAACCATCGGTTTCATCCGCATCCGCTATCCGCAAACACCCACCAGCGGCAATGTGGCGGCTTTCAAATTCCTGTTGGATGATAATCCGGGTTATCCAACGCAGACCAAAAGCCGTATTCAGATGGGTGGTTTTGCTGCTGCCTCACCTCTGCTTTACGATTTGACCAATGGCAAAAGGATAACGGTGGGCGGCTCTTCGGGCAACTACGAATTTCTGGTGCCCGACAACGGCAACGTGAAGGAATGTTACCTCACCAGCGAATCGCAGGTGGCGAGTGTTTCCGAGATCACTCCGGCAGGGCCGAACGGTTCGTTATACTTCACCGATTTCAATGCACTCGACCCGAGCACCGATTATTTCGCCATTGGACCGAAAGCCTTTTACACCGAGGTGCAACAGTACGCTTCGTATCGGAATATTTCGGGTCACAACGCCATCGGAATTGATGTGGATGAGCTCTACAACCAGTTCGGTTGGGGCATTAACAAGCATCCGCTGGCCATTCGCAAGTTTGCCGCTTGGGCGCTGGCCAACCTTGATGCCCCAAAGCATATTTTCCTCATCGGCAAGGCCGTGAATCATGTTTCTGCACGGAACAATCCCGCGCTTTTCGCGGAGATACTGGTGCCATCGTTCGGTTATCCACCAAGCGATAATATGCTAACCGCTTTCCTCGGACAAGGAACCTACTTGGAGGAAACGGGAATTCCTGTTGGGCGCTTGGCCGCTAAAACCCCGCAACAGGTGAGCGGTTACATGCAGAAAGTGCAGGAATTTGAGGCATTGGGCAATGAGTTCTGGATGAAGAAGATCCTGCATTTCTCGGGCGGAAGCCCTGGTGTGGAACTGTTGCAGATCCGAGCGTTCATGGATTCGTACAAGTACATTATTGAAGACACGCTTTACGGTGGAAGCGTGCAGACCTTCCAGAAAACGAGTTCGGAACCGTTCCAGATCACGCAGGTCGATTCCATCACCGAGCTGATCAATTCTGGTGTGCAGCTCATCAATTTCTTCGGTCATGGTTCGGCTGTCGGGTTCGATGTGCAGATCGATCAGCCTTCATTCTTCAGTAACGATAACGGAAAGTATCCGGTAATGATGGCCAACTCGTGCTACGCGGGAGACATCCATCAGCCATCAAGCGTCCCGTCTTCCATTTCGGAGAACTGGGTGCTGGAGCCGCAGGGAGGTGCTTTGGCCTTTTTGGCCACCATCGGTCCTGGCAGCAAGTTCTATCTCAACAATTACTGCACGAATTTCTACCACAGCCTGAGTCATTTGGCTTACGGGAATACGATCGGCTGGCAAATGAAACGGGCCATTCGCGAGAATGCGCAACCGCAGAACGACATCACGCGGATGCACGATCTGGAATACACGCTTCATGGCGACCCTGCCATCAACATCACCAACAGGCCGCTGCCCGATCTGATGGTAAACCAGCAGAGCGTGTGGTTCGAACCCGAGGAGATCACCACCGAGATGAGTGAGTTTGAGATGGACATCCAGATCACCAACCTTGGGGCGGCATTCACCGATACATTCGTGATCGAGATCGCGCGGCAATTGCCCACGGGCGAAATTGATACGACCATCAGCATTTATCATCCGCCCGTGAACTATTTGGACACGGCCGTGGTCTTCATTCCCATCGACCTGATCGATGGACTTGGCATCAACACGCTCTGCATCTCGTTGGACAATACGCAGATCATTGACGAGATGCTGGAAACGAACAACGATGTGTGTGTGGATGTGAATGTGCTTTCGCCCGACATCGTTCCGATATGGCCCTACGAGTTTGCGGTCATCCCCGATCAGGGACCGACCTTGAAATGCTCGACCGGAAACCCGTTTGCGCCTGTAAAAACGTATCGGATCGAAGTGGACACCACCGACCGTTTCAACAGTCCGCTCAAAGAATTTACCACCATTACGCAAGGTGGTGGCGTGGTGAATTGGACTCCGAACCTCCTTGCAAATATGGCCGACAGCACGGTGTATTTCTGGCGGGCAAGTGTGGATTCGGCCACGTACGGCTACTACAAATGGCGCGAAACTTCGTTCCAGTACATCATTGACAAGTACGGCTGGGGGCAGGCGCATTATTTCCAGTACAAGAACGACCGATACACGGACATCATCTACGACCGTCCTGAGCGCGATTGGGATTTCGTGCAGACACTGAAGCAGTTGGAACTCCACACGTTCGGAAACCCGACCACATTGGCCGAGGCCGAGGCCATCAATTACTTCATTGACAACGGGCGTGAGGAATATCTCGGCTGTACGGGCGGAAACGTGTACACGCCACAGTTGCTTACGGCTGTGATGGACGGCTGCACCTTGGAGCCATGGAAAACCCCAGGCTATGATGTGGTAACAGGCGAATTCCTTCCTGGCGGAGGCGCGCAAGGACAACTGGAACCCTGCCGAACCCGACCCGAAGGCTGGTATCAATGGGCCACGCCCAACAGCACATCCATGAGCAACATGGTGACTTTCCTTTCCTCCACCGTTCCCGACAGCAATTATATAGGCGTGGTCACGTGGCTGAATGTGAACCTGGCGGGACTGCCTCAATCTGTCCTTGACGTGTTCCACGACCTCGGTGCCACGGCCATCGACACGCTTTCTGGCGTACCGTACGCCTTCTTCTGCAAGAAAGGCGACCCAAGCACGGCCATCGAAGTGTTCGGTTCGCAGCTCAGCGACCACATTACGCTTACCGCCACCATGACGGGCTGCTACAATCAGGGAACCATTACCACCAAGTACATCGGACCCACTTCGCAATGGAAATCCTTACACGTACGTTCGCATCCGAAAGAAACGCCCACGTTGGACAGCATTGCCATCAACGTGATAGGCATACGCCCAAGCGGTGTGGAAGAAGTGGTGATGAGTGGCATTGATGGCAACAGCACCGACATTCTCGACCTCTACAATTCCATCGATGCTTCCATCTATCCGCGTTTAAAACTCAACGCCTTCTGCCTTGATGACAGCTCGGCCAGCACACCTCCGCAGATGGACCGCTGGCAAGTACTGTTCGCTGGCGTGCCCGAGGCCGCCCTCAACCCGCACATCTCTTATCATTTTGAGAGCGATACCATCCACGATGGCCAACTGCTGAAATTCGTGGTGGCCATTGAGAACGTCTCCGATTTCGATATGGACAGCCTGCTGGTGCATTACTGGATCCAGGACGCGGCCGGAAACAAGAACTACATTCCGTATCCGAGGCAGGCTCCGCTCCTATCGGGAGACATCCTCATCGATACCATCACCACCAACCCCATCGATTTTCTTGGTGGCAACGTATTTTGGGTGGAGGTGAACCCCCGCAGGCCCGACCAGACCTTCGGTTACGACCAGCTGGAACAGTACCACTTCAACAACCTCGCAAGTGTGAAATTCGATGTGAGCGGAGAGAGCGTCAACCCCATCATGGATGTGACCTTCGATGGCATTCATATTCTCGATGGCGACATCGTTTCGGCCAAGCCGATGATCGTTATTGAATTGGATGACGAGAGCCAGTTCCGATTGCTGAACGATACGTCCGATTTCCAGGTGTTCCTCAAAGAACCGAACAGCCAGAACCTCCAACGCATCTGGTTCCAGAACTTCACCAACATGCAGTTCTATCCGGGGCAGGCGCCCACCAATAAGGCGCGCATCGAATGGCCTGCCAAATTCCCGGTCGATGGCATACACGAACTGTGGGTGCAGGGCTACGACAAGTCGAACAACGCGGCCGGGGACCAGTTCTTCCGCATCAGCTTTGAGGTGATCAACGAGGCCACGGTCACCAATGTGCTCAACTATCCGAACCCGTTCTCCACGGCCACGCATTTCGTCTTCACGCTTACAGGAGGCGACCAACCCGATTACTTCAAGATCCAGATCATGACCATCTCAGGCAAGGTGGTGAAGGAGATCACCAGCGATGAACTCGGCCCCATGAACATTGGTCGCAACATGACGCAGTACGCGTGGGATGGCAAAGACACATACGGGGATCAACTGGCCAATGGCGTATACCTCTACCGCGTGGTGGCCAAACTCAATGGCGACTACATCAAACATCGCGATAGCGGAGCCGACAAATGGATCGAAAGCGGCTTTGGGAAGATGATGTTGATCAGGTGATCAATCCCCGCGCCAGCTCTCAACTCTTCCGCTTGTCGTGCTGACGAAGGAAGCATCTCAAAGATTCCTCGCACACTCGGAATGACAAACAGCGATTACAGGTCGATAAAAAACCGTTTCCGTATGGCGTACTAAATGGATTGTAGCAGTGGGTGAGTTCATATCGCCTGCTTCTTGGTGTCTGATAATCTTCCAGCACCTCCCCAAACCAAACCTGCGAGGTTTTGAAAACAGGGGCGTCTGAAAAACAGAATCACACTCGCCATTGATAGACCTGTCTTCAAAACCATTAAAACGGCTGGTGCCTTGCCGTCCATCATAGCCCACGATTTAAATCGTGGGCTATGATGGAATCAACATGTTCGGGAATGGTTTCAACCATTTTCCACATCTTCTTCTTTTTAATAAGAAGCAATGGATTCATTCACAGAACCGGCATTTCAACACCTTGTTTTTTAACCCTTGCAGGTTTTATGGGGCCTTGTCCATGCACCAAGCGGCCTTGTCCATGAATTTCGCGGTCTTGTACGGGAACTGAACCGTCTTGTCCGAGAACCGAGCCGTCTTGTCCGAGAACCAAGCCGTCTTGTCCGAGAACCAAGCCGTCTTGTCCGGGAATTGAACGGGCTTGTCCGAGAATTTCACCGTCTTGTCCATAAATTTCACCGACCGTAACGAGTCGTAGAAGGGAGCTATCGAGCCGTAGAAGGGAGGTAACCTTCCGTAGAAGAGCCGATACGAGCCATAGAAGGAGTGGAAATGACCGTGGAAACAGGCATCGCCTCCCAAGAGCTCTTTGAAATGGTTGACATTGTCCATTCATTAAATTCGTAACCTCCCATGGTAGCAAACCCAGCAATACGAACGGTCGTCTTACTGTGCTCTCAGCTTCTGTTGGGGCTGTTATCGGCACAAGGGCAGACCACGGCCATCAGGGGAACCGTATTGGACGGTGGCAGCGGAGCCCCACTTCCGTTTGCCAACATCTACGCGGCCCGAACCGAGACGGGCACCATTGCCGATGTGGAAGGGCAATTCCGCATTTCGGGAATCGGTTCGGATGAGAAGCTCCAGTTCTCGTTCATAGGGTATGAGACCATCACGCTTACAGCGTATGACAGTATGGTGGTGAACCTGAAACCGAAGCAGAATCTCCTATCTGAAGTGGTGGTGATGGCCAATAACGAACTGCTCTACACCCTGCTTTGGAAGGTGCGGGAAACGGCATCGCGCCAGACCGATACCCTTCCGTCCTATCTCTTTCTCGAAACCTTTGTTGACAGCGTTCGCACCGAACTTCTCGAACTCTATTACAATGGCGTTTACCGAGGCTATGACGTGGCCGAACTGCGTATGAAAACAGGCAGGCTGGGGTTGCAAAAATGGAACAACGGCTACTTCATTTCCACCGACATCTCCAAGGCCATCAACGGGCAATTACTGTTCGTTCCGCAGGCGGCCTTTCCGACCAATCCGTTCCAATTGGGACGCCAGAAATTGAAGCGGTCGTACGATCTGAGTCTCGATGGCATCAATCGGTCTGCTGATGGTGGCAACGTTTACATCATCTCGTTCTCGCCCCGCGACCAACGCAACGACATGTTTGCTGGCAAGGCTTGGATAGATTCGGCCAGCAATGCGCTCATCAAAGTGAAGTTCGAGGTGGAGAATGCCTCGGTGTACCCGTTTGTACCCTTGTGGCCCGATGATGGTCTGGAGAAGGTGAACCTTTCCATTACGCGGACATTCGATGTGCGCGATGGGAATTACAGACTCAATAGCATCGACTTTGCCTACGATTTCAGCTATCTGAGCATTCGCGATTCGGTACAACGCAAACAATCGGTTGTCTCATACGCGGTTCTGAAACCAAGTTGGAAGCGACAACCGTTTCTCATGCCTTTTCCGACCGAAGGGTTGAAGCATCTTTCCGACTATCGCAATCTGAGTGCCTTGCCAAAAAATGAAGGGTTCTGGCAACAATCCAGGCCGTTTTCGTTGGTAGATCAGAATGCGGAACGGTCACGCTTCCTCCAAACGTCTATGAATGAACTGAATGATGTGGCCAAAGACCACCATGCATTTGATGATGGCCGATTCTTCGAAGCATCGCACATGTTCTGGAGCGGAGAAAAACGCATCCGTTTTGCCGAATTCTCGCCTGATAAGCGCAGCCGAAAACTGAGCGAAATGCCCAACGAAAAGTTCCATCTCAATGCCTTCATCCTGATGGATC
The DNA here is from genome assembly GCA_016124845.1 of Flavobacteriales bacterium. NCBI lineage: Bacteria > Pseudomonadati > Bacteroidota > Flavobacteriia > Flavobacteriales > Flavobacteriales bacterium. Next base: position 96,064 of record WGMW01000015.1, on the reverse strand, counting down.
CATGGCGGATCAATGACTCCATCCAGTTCCGCACATTCGCCATGTTCGACCCCTACGAGAGTTTCTTCCATCTACCTGTTACCTGCAGCGCACAGATTTTCATCAACATGTATTTCGATCTGGTGGAGATTCAAAGGCGGGAACTTGACCAAGAATTGCGCTCGAAAAGATTATCGATGGATGATGCCAGATCGCTCCATCGGCAGCATCAGACCATGCTACAGAAAACACTCCATCAATTTGTAAGTGAAACAGCGCATGGAACAAACAAAGAGGCCATGGTAAGATGGAATCAGTCCGTGCTTGAAAAACTTGGCGTGGATAACCTCGGTTCATTCAATTGCCCAGAGTTGGAACAGCAATAGTCTCCCTCATCACTTCACATCTTCGTAAGCAAAACCTACCTTTGCGGCCGTTCAAAAAAGAAGAGCTATGGCAAAGTATGATGTAACGATTATCGGTTCGGGCCCAGGTGGCTATGTGGCAGCCATCCGATGTGCGCAATTGGGTATGAAAACAGCCATTATTGAGAAGTATCCGACCCTTGGCGGAACGTGTCTCAACGTGGGTTGCATCCCGTCAAAGGCACTGCTCGATTCATCCGAGCATTTTCACAACGCCAAGCATACTTTCAAGACCCACGGCATAGACATCCCGGAACCGAAGGTCAACATCAAACAGATGATCGATCGCAAGGCTGATGTGGTGAAGCAGAATGTGGACGGCATCAGTTTTCTGATGAAGAAGAACAAGATCGAGGTGTATGAAGGCGTGGGAAGTTTCGAGACCAAGAACAAGATCACGGTGACCAAAGCCGATGGCAAGACAGAAAGCATTGACACCGACAAGGTGATCATTGCCACGGGTTCCAAGCCGTCATCATTGCCGTTCATCACCATTGATAAGAAGCGTGTGATCACCTCCACCGAAGCGTTGAACCTTACCGAAGTACCGAAGCACCTGATCGTGGTCGGTGGTGGCGTTATCGGCCTCGAATTGGGTTCGGTGTATGCCCGTTTGGGTGCCGAAGTTTCGGTGGTGGAATACATGGACAGCATCATCCCGACCATGGACAAGACCTTGGGCAAGGAGTTGCTGAAAGTGCTGAAGAAGGAAGGCATGAAGTTCTACCTGAGCCACAAGGTGAAGGAAGTTTCTGCCAAAGGCAAGACCGTAACGCTGAAGGCCGATGACGCTAAGGGCAAGGAGTTGGTGTTGGAAGGCGATTACTGCCTTGTTTCGGTGGGTCGTAAGCCATACACCGAAGGGCTTGGTTTGGATAAGATCGGTCTGAAAACCGATGACCGCGGCCGCATTGAAGTGGACAACCACCTACAGACAAAAGTGCCGGGCATTTACGCCATTGGCGATGTCATTAAAGGCGCGATGCTTGCACACAAAGCCGAGGAAGAAGGCGTTTTCGTTGCTGAGACCATGGCTGGTCAGAAACCGCATGTGGATTACAACCTGATTCCTGGCGTGGTTTACACGTGGCCAGAAGTTGCCGCTGTCGGTAAAACCGAAGAGCAACTGAAGGAAGAAGGTGTTGAATACAAAGTTGGTTCGTTCCCGATGCGCGCGTTGGGCCGTTCTCGCGCCAGTATGGACCTTGATGGATTGGTAAAGGTTCTTGCCGATAAGAACACCGATGAGATTTTGGGTGTACACATGATCGGAGCACGAGCTGCAGATATGATCGCGGAAGCGGTTGTTGCCATGGAATTCCGTGCGTCTGCTGAGGATGTTTCGCGCATCTCGCACGCTCACCCAACATATACAGAAGCCATTAAAGAAGCCTGTTTGGCTGCTACGGACAACCGTTCGTTGCACATGTGATCGGAACAAATGGTCCTGTCCACGGTTTCCTGTCAGTTATTGAGTTATTAGTTATTGGCATATGACGGTTTACTCAATAACCCAATAACCAAGAACCAGTCTCCATGAAGCCAGAAATAGGAGTTCTCCTCATGAATGTCGGAACGCCCGACTCACCCAAAGTGGGTGATGTTCGGAAGTACCTATCCGAGTTCCTCAATGACCCTCGTGTCATTGATATTCCTTGGTTGGCGCGGAAGATTCTGGTGAATGCCATCATCGTTCCTTTTCGCGCACCGAAATCGGCCAAGATCTATCAGCAGATGTGGACGCCTGAAGGTTCTCCGCTGCTCATTCACTCCGAGAATTTCAAGAATGGATTGCAGGCAGATCTTGGCGAGAAGTATCAAGTAGAGATAGCCATGCGTTACCAATCTCCTTCGGTGGAAGAAGGTTTGGAGAAGCTTCGCAAGAATAACCCGAAGAAGATCATTGTGGTGCCGATGTATCCGCAGTATGCGTCTTCATCTACGGGAACGTGCATTGAGGAAGTGATGCGCATCGCCTCCAAATGGTGGGTTATTCCAGAAATGGTTTTTGTGAGCCAGTTCTATGAATTGGATGGATACATTGATGGTTTCGTGAAACGCGCCAAGCAGTTCGACCTCGATTCATACGATCATATTCTGTTCAGTTATCACGGGCTTCCAATCCGACAGTTGGATAAGGTTTATGACGAAGGCCTGTGCGATGACCGCAATTGCGAGCATGGCGTAACGGGCGAAAACCAGTATTGCTACAAGGCCGCGTGCTATGAGTCTACCAAGCGAATTGCTGAGAAACTGGGGCTATCGGAAGACAGATATACAACCTCATTCCAATCCCGTTTGGATGATAAGTGGATCAAGCCTTATTCAGACAAAGTAGTAGCTGAAAAAGCAAAAGGCGGTGCCAAGCGCATGCTCATCTTCTCCCCTGCTTTTGTGGCCGATTGCCTCGAAACACTGATTGAGATCGGTCATGAGTACGATGAGATTTTCAAGGAGCACGGAGGCGAGAAGGTCGATCTGGTTCCAAGCTTGAATGACGACCCAGATTGGGTTGCTTTCTTCGCAAACTACATCCGCACCAAATAAAAAAAGGGAGAACCGAAGTCCTCCCCCATTTACAGCTGCCACCGAGGTGGATTATTTCAGCATTACTCGTTTGCTGAATTTCTTTGTCGAATTTGACAGGTTAATAATATAAATTCCTTGGGAAAGATCTCGTGTTGCAAGATTGACCTTGTTCATACCTTCATAAGCAACACCTGCATGATCCAATACCAAACGTCCACTTCCATCAAACAACTGGATAACGAAATCCTCACCATCAACGGCCGTGAACTGAACCACCACGGATGTATGATCGACATCATACGCATTCACAAAATCGAACTCATTGGCATTCTCACCGCAGGTAACCGCGATGACCTCCGAGTAAGATGATTTTCCTGAAAAATCCGTGTCCTTCAAACGGTAATAGGAAGTCCCACCATTGGCATCCATGTCGGTCACATGATAATTCAGCGGTTCGTTGCTGTTACCGGCACCATCCACAACATCTACCTTCTCGAAATCCGTTCCGTTACTACTGCGTTCCAGCGTAAAGAAATCGTTGTTCGTCTCTGTCCAAGTTGTCCAACTCACTTCCACTTCACCGTTCATACAAGTTCCCGCAAAACGGGTGATCTCGATCGGAAGCGGATCACTGTTATCTACAAGTGTCCAAACCGGATACATGTCCTCTGTCCAAGTACCCGCATCCTGCGCGATCTGTATAGTTGTTTTGTTCGTAGATGTATTGGTAATGGCAGATGGCACACCATAGAGCCAATCGCCCCATTTGTCTAACGTATGATTATAACGCTGTGGCACAAGATTGGCCTCTGTAATGTGGTTTGGAGAAGCAATCTCTGAATCCAGATACTTGAACACATATTCCATTCGAGGCTTAACCGTATAACCGCCTTGTCCTTCACCGATGTTTTCAGCATCAATGATCCAGAATCGGTCAACGGTCCAGTAGTGTGCCGCTTGAATGTAATCATCAGTAAGGTTATTTACGGTATAAGGAAGATCCGTCCATTGAGATGGAAGTGGATTGACCGTAATGTTTGTTCCAGTAAATGAGTTTTGAGGATCCGTTTCGTAGGTAGAGAAGGTCTTGTACATGGATGTTGGACCTCCGGCCGTTGTAATGTTGTATCCGAAAGAAAGGTCTGCCGGACTGGCCACATCTGTACCGAATGGAATGGTGTAATTACCTGTGTTCGTTCCGATCTTCCAACGGAGCACACCATAACCACCTTCCGCTGGGCCGGTCTCAGAAATGATCTTGCCCGTACCTGTAATGGCCGCAGTGGCCGAGTTCTCAATATTCAAGGTATTGGTGTTCAGCCGAAGGCTCTTGCCGGTCAAGGTCAGAACGTCATATACGTTGGCATCAACCCCGTTCAAGGTCTTATGGTCGCTACCTTTTACTGTAAGGTCATGAAAATCGGTAAGTTGGCTACCGGTAATGTCTTGGGCCGCACCGTCAAGTTCAACCACTCCGTCATTGGTATCAAAAACACCTCCGGCATCATTGTTTTCCCAGTCACCTTCCACCTGCATGGTGCCAGCGTTGGTAACGCCTCCGCCACTTTGGTTCGTAAACCCACCATTATCAATGTTGAGGTAGGTGCCAGCGGCAATGTTCATCTTGGCTCCATTGTTGACCACGCCCTGCGCATTTGCATCAATGGTTCCCAAAACCAATGCGGTCGTCAGCAGGAATCCGAACTCAGCGTAGATAAACTTCTTCATTTAAGTCGTGTTTTCAATTTCCGTTTCAAAACTACTTGAAGCGAACCTTAAAGCTAATGCTTTTGCTTTGTAAAGGTCGCTAAAATTCCATTCTCAATTAATTTTCAACCTTGAAGTGCAGCCTTCAAACAGACATATTTACGTCAACTGACGTGCTGCGTTGTGTCGTTTATCGAAATTTGCAACCATGGCCTGGACTGACAGAATACTGCGGAAATTGGACGGAGATGAGCAGCCGAATCGAGTTCCGAGGTACTCCGAATTTCAAATATGCCTTGATTGGCAAGGCGAACTGTCGATCGGTTCAAACAAAGACTCGCTTAAGTTCTCAAGACTTGTTTGCAATGGAAGCCACTCAGAAATAACAGGTCACAATAAAGAAGACATCGTAAAGCTGAGAGCCTGGTTATCGAAACAGAATGACCTTATTGTAGGCTACTTCAGCTATGACACCAAGAACGTGTTGGAGGATGTGACAAGCAGAAATACTGATGTCATCAGGTTTCCAATGTTTCATTTTTTCGTTCCTGACGAGGTTTTTCTATTGACAGAAGACGGTTGGATGAACTATTCACATTCCAATTCCAAATGTGAGACCGAACGTCAAAACAAACCTGCTTGTCTTGGAAACGAGATGCGGCCGATCTCCAAAGAAATGTACTGCCACCAGATAGAGAACCTTCAGCAGCACATTCAGTTCGGAGATATTTACGAAGTGAATTACTGCGTGCAGCACGGATTTGAGAACACGGTTGTGGAACCGTATCGCTTGTATCAGGAACTTCAGGAAAATTCTCCCGCTCCATTCTCGTGCTACGTTGCCGACAACGGTAACTATCTGATTAGTTCGAGCCCTGAGCGTTTTATGAAGAAAGATGGGAATCGCATCGTTTCACAACCGATGAAAGGCACCAACCGAAGAACTTCCGACAATGAGAAACAGAAAGAGGAACTTCGGAACAATGCCAAGGAGATGGCTGAGAACGTAATGATCACCGACCTTGTACGCAATGATCTTTCGCGAAGCGCAAAAAAAGGAACCGTGAAGGTGGACGAACTCTGTGGCGTGTATTCGTTTGAACATGTGAACACGATGATCTCAACGGTTTCGGCTGAGTTGCGCGAAGATGTTCACCCGCTGGATGCATTGCTCAATGCGTTTCCGATGGGTTCGATGACGGGCGCACCGAAGATCCGCGCCATGGAACTTATCGATCAGTTTGAGGATTTTTCGCGCGGACTGTATTCGGGCGCGGTCGGTTATTTCACACCCGATCTGGATTTCGACTTCAACGTGGTCATCCGCAGCATTCTTTACAACGAGGAAAAGAAGGTGGTGACGTTTCCAACAGGCGGTGCCATTACCATTCAGTCCGACCCCGAAAAGGAATACGAAGAATGCATGTTGAAAGCCGAGGCCATGCGAAACGTGCTGCTCAACCATGCAAAATAGATTCTCCGAATCGATGCAGAAATTTGGTTTCCCGAATAGCGGAAACCCGATTCTGGTGGGCGTAAGCGGTGGTGTGGATTCGATGGTTTTGGCCTCCATGCTGTTGGAAAACGGTTACGCCATTGCCGTGGCGCATTGCAATTATCAGTTGCGTGGCGAGGCTTCAGATGCGGATGAGACCTTGGTAAAAAATTGGTGCGCGCAGAGAAATGTCCCATTCCATTCCAAACGAATTGAAACCCAGAAACTGGCAGAGGAATCCAAGGCATCCATTCAGATGGTGGCGCGGGAAGAACGCTACCGTTTTTTCCAGAAATTGACGGATGAGTACGGTTACGCGGCCACGGCTTTGGCGCATCATGCCAACGACCGCGTGGAATCGTTGATCCTGAACGTGTTGCGCGGCACGGGTTTCCGTGGATTGCAAGGCATGCCGTCCAAACGTGTCGGTTACATCCGTCCGTTGCTTGGATTGACGAAGGATGAGATCCGCGATTATGCTAAGGAGAAAGGAGTTCCGTTCCGAGAAGATGCCTCGAACGCCCAAACCTATTATCAGCGCAATTGGGTGCGGCTGCGATTGCTTCCCATGCTTGCGGCAAAGGATGAAACGGCTTTCAGCAAGTTGCTGCAACTCTGCGAACGGGCGGAGAATCAACTTCCGAACTACGAACGGTGGGTTCAAATGAACCTTTCGGAATTGGAATCGGACAACGGAATTTCCATCCACAAGCTGAAAGAATCCAATGCGCCTTTCACATTACTGAAGGAACTGTTGGAGCCAAATGGTTTTTCGTCCGATCAGGTGTTTGAGGTTTTGGATATTCTCAATTCAATGTCGGGTAGTGAGGTTTGTTCCGATACGCATCGTGTACTGAAAGACCGCGAAACGCTGATCATTTCGGAGCTCAACACACACGAAAACCCACCAAAACTTCAGTTCGAGGTTCTGGACAGAAGCGAAGTCAAATCGCTGAATACCGAACCGAATGTGGCGTTGATCGATGCAGCAACCATCAAACAGGAAAACTTTAAACTTCGCCATTGGCAGCAGGGCGACCGCTTCAAACCGCTTGGCATGAAAGGGTGGAAACTGCTGAGCGATTTTTTCATTGATGAAAAACTTTCCGTTACGGAGAAAGGAAATGTTTGGCTCCTCACCCATCGAAACGAAATTGTCTGGGTGGTTGGAATGCGATTGGACGACCGATTTAAGGTCACTGATTCAACACAAAAAATTCTCCGTGTCCACATTTCCGATACGTAGAGACGCGATTCATCGCGTCTCAAAATGACCAGACCGCATCTGACCAGACGCGATGAATCGCGTCTCTACCAACACCAAATCCATCACAGATTCTGAACAAAGGTCGAACAGCTTAGTTACATTTGCCTAAACATCAACTGAAAATGAAACGACTATTCTATTTATTTCTGATTGCGGGCGCGATGAGTTTGCAAAGCTGTCAGTACAACTCCATGGTTGAAAAACAGGAGGCTGTCACCGCGCAATGGTCGCAGGTGGAGAACGTGTATCAGCGCAGAGCGGACCTTATTCCGAACCTCGTTGCCACCGTTAAAGGCTATGCCGACCACGAAGAAGGAACACTCACCGCTGTGGTGGAAGCCCGCGCCAAGGCCACCAGCGTGAATATCGACCCATCCAAACTGGATGCCAGCAGCATTCAGAAGTTTCAGCAGGCACAGGATGGACTGACCTCCGCGCTATCGAAGCTGATGGTGGTTGTGGAAAAATATCCTGACCTGAAGGCAAATCAGAACTTCTTGGAACTTCAGGCGCAGCTGGAAGGAACCGAAAACCGCATTGCCGTGGAGCGCAAGAAGTTCAATGAAGCGGCTCAGGAATACAACACCTACATCCGCAAGTTTCCGAACAACATGATTGCTGGCATGTTCGATTTCGAGAAAATGGACTACTTCGAAGCCAAAGAAGGAGCTGACGAAGCACCAAAAGTGGAATTCTGATTTGAAGGCTTCCGAATACTTTACCGAAGCACGACTGACCGCCATCGGCAGCGCCATCAAAGCAGCCGAGAAAGCGACATCGGGCGAAATACGCCTGTATGTGGAAGACAGATGCAAGGAAGATGTGCTCGACCGCGCGGCTTTCCTGTTCGGTGAACTCGAAATGCACAAGACCGAACTCCGAAATGGCGTGCTGTTCTACCTCGCCATGCAGGATCGGAAATTCGCCATTCTGGGAGATGGCGGCATCAACGCCAAAGTGGAAAAGGATTTCTGGGATGGAATAAAGGCTGAGATGCTCAATTCCTTCAAGCAAGGAGAATTCGCCCAAGGTTTGGAAAAAGGAATTCTGATGGCGGGAAAAGCATTGGCCGAACATTTTCCTTATCAGGATGATGACGTGAACGAACTACCCGATGACATCATTGTGAAATGAGAAATCTGTTGTTCATATGGCTGTTGGCGGTTCCGTTCGTTTCGTTCGCGCAGGATTTTCCTGAAAAACCCGACCGACTTGTAAACGATTACGCTGGAGCGCTTTCCAGTTCTGAGGAAAACGCGCTGGAGACAAAACTGGTCACTTTGGATAACGAGACCTCCATTCAGATCGCGGTCGTTATCCTTAAAACGTTGGACGGTTATCCGATCGATGATTACACCGTTACACTTTTCAATAAATGGAAAGTAGGAGATGCAAAGTATGACAATGGCGTCATGATCCTCATGTCCTACAAGGAGCACAAACTGTGGATCACTTCAGGATATGGCGTTGAAGGCAGTCTGCCTGATGCGATCATCAAGCGGATCATCGAGAATGAGATCGTTCCTCGCTTTAAGCAAGGAGATTATTCTGGTGGACTGGACGCAGGTGTAGACGCGATCATTCAGGCCACACGAGGCGAATATGAAGGGAAAGGCCATGGTGGGAAGCAAGAGGCTCCCGTAGGAAGTTTTTTCATCATCCTGGCCATCTTTGGCATTATCTGGTTTTTCAAAGCCATGCAGGTCAGACGGTACGCTCGCCTCAATAACATGGGTTTTTGGGCAGCTTGGATGCTGCTCAATGCCTCGAGGAGAAGCCATGGGGGCTCGTGGTCAAACTTCTCTGGTGGCGGTGGCTTTGGAGGCGGTGGCGGCTTCGGTGGTTTCGGTGGTGGAAGTTCTGGAGGCGGTGGCGCTGGCGGAAGCTGGTAGGTTACAAATGACATACGAATATGAAAAAGGTGAACTCACTCCCCTTTGGAGATGCCGAAGGTAGAGGGCTTCTGAGCAATAAATCCTCCGCGTAACTTCCCGAAATGCAACTTTCCGCTGAACACCAGAAAAAGGCCGAACGCATCTATTTGATCCTTGCGGGGATCTTCATCGCTTCGTTGGTCTCCTGCAATCTCATCTTCCAGAAGTTCTTCACATGGAGTCCATTCGGTTGGTACACGTTCGAGATCTCTGTCGGAATTCTGCCCTATCCAGTTACTTTTCTGGTTACCGATCTTATCTCCGAGATTTTCGGCAAGAAACGCGCTGACCGTGTGGTAATGGCGGGACTCTTTGCCAGCATTTTCGTGCTGGGTGTGGTCAGCTTGGCCGATATGGTCCCAGCAACTTCGTGGTCGCCCGTACAGAACGAAGAGTTCAGCAAGGTCTTCGGACTCACCTCTGTTTCCGTAGGTGCTTCCATGGCCGCGTACTTGGCAGCACAATACATCGACATCCGTCTGTATCATTTCTGGAAAAGGGTGACCAAAGGCGAACACCTGTGGGTTCGGAACAACTTCTCTACCATGACCTCGCAATTGGCAGACACGGCCTTGGTGGTCGGTCTGCTGTGCTCGGTCGGTGCCATCGACTGGAGCCGTTTTTGGGATCTGCTCATTGCGGGCTGGCTGTTCAAAGTAATAGTGGCTGCATTCGATACACCGTTCATGTATCTTGGCACGTGGGGAATTCGAAAACATCTGGGAATAACTGGCGTTGAAGAAATCGAATTCTGACCTTGGGTCGGTAGTGAGACAGATCACATTCCAACAGATCACAATTTTGTATCCTCGTACTCCGAAATTTGACGCAGACGGAAAGATGATGAGATCAATGATGATGACGGTGCTGATGGCATTGTCAATTTCCAGTTCCATTGCCCAGATATTCGACCCAGTAAAGTGGTCGTTCGAAGCGGAGCGTACCAGTGCGACTGAAGCTGAACTAATCTTTACCGCAGCCATTGAAGATACGTGGCATCTCTACTCGCAGCATTTGGACGAAGGCGGTCCCGTTGCCACATCTTTCACATTCACCGAACTGGAAACAGCGAAGTTGAAAGGCGAGGTTTCGGAAGACAAGGGACACACGGAAATGGATCCGAACTTCCAAATGGAAGTGAAATATTTTGAGAAGAAGGCCAAATTCGTTCAGAAAGTTGCGGTTGATGCTTCGACCACCACGATAAAAGGTGAGTTGGAATTCATGGTCTGCAATAATGAACGCTGTCTGCCACCGAGCTTGGAGGAATTTGAGTTCAAGATTCCTGAATCCAAACCGACAAACACACAAGAGATTGAACCCGTGCCAGCCGAAACAGAGCCGATCGAACAGGGTTCTGATGCGCCACAACTGCTTGAACCTGTAACATGGACATTCTCCAAGAAAGAACTTGGAGACGGAGAATATGAACTTCAGTTCAAAGCGTCCATTGAGGAGCATTGGCATGTCTATTCCATGCATCTGCCCGATGAAACGATGACGCTTCCAACGGAGTTCCAGTTCGATTCGTTGAAGGGAATTGAACTGGTTGGGGGAGTGACAGAACACGAACCGATCATTCAGTTTGACCCTGTGAATGAAGAAGAACTCGCTTGGTTCGAGAATGAGGTGACTTTCACACAAAAAGTGAAGCTGACTGAACCAAGTGGATCAGTGAAAGGTGCGGTCAATTTCATGGCCTGTGATGATAAACAATGCCTTGCACCCGAATGGGTGGAATTCGAGTTCAGTTTGCAGGATGCGTCCGCAGATGCTGCCTTTGATAAATCGTGGATCGGAATTTTCATCGCAGGTTTTCTTGGCGGATTTCTCGCATTGCTCACACCTTGCGTTTTCCCGATGATCCCGTTGACAGTTTCATTCTTCACCAAACGGAGTAAAGACCGCGCAAAGGGAATCAGCAACGCGATTCTTTATGGCCTGTTTATCATCTTCATTTATGTCGTACTTGGTTTTGCCGTAACGGTCACATTCGGTGCCGATGCGCTGAATGCGCTGAGTACCAACGTCTGGTTCAACCTGTTCTTCTTTGTGCTACTCGTGGTGTTCGCCATTTCATTCTTGGGAGCATTTGAGATCACGCTGCCCAGTTCGTGGGTCAACAAGGCCGATCAAGCATCAGACAAAGGCGGGCTCATCGGCATCTTCTTTATGGCGTTCACGCTTTCGTTGGTCTCATTCTCCTGCACAGGACCGATCATCGGAACTCTGCTTGTGGAAGCTGCGGTGAACGGTGGCGTCATGGGGCCGATCATGGGAATGACAGGCTTCTCCTTGGCGCTGGCGCTGCCTTTCGGGCTGTTTGCCGCGTTCCCAGGATGGCTGAATTCCATGCCGAAATCGGGCGGATGGCTGAACTCTGTGAAAGTGGTTCTTGGACTACTGGAATTGGCACTCGCGCTGAAGTTCCTCAGCAATGCCGATCTCGTTGTTCAGGCAGGTTTGCTGAAGCGCGAATTGTTTTTGGCACTTTGGATCGGCATTTTCGGAACACTTGCGCTTTATCTCTTCGGATTTATCCGCTTCCCGCACGATTCTCCATCCGATACCATTTCCATTCCGCGTTATCTGTTCGGGCTGGTGGTACTGGTTTTCACCATCTACCTTGTACCTGGACTTTGGGGCGCACCTTTGAAAATTATTAGCGGTTTCCCGCCTCCGAAATTTTACAGCGAAAGTCCGAACGGCTTTGGTGCCAGTTCATCCGTACCATCAACGGTTGCTCTTTCCGCCAAAGGCGATGTGATCGGTGAGCCAGAGCATTGCCCGCACGGATTGCCTTGTTTCCACGATTATGAAGAAGGGCTTGCTTACGCGAAAGAATCGGACAAACCGATCATGCTCGATTTTACGGGTTGGGCATGTGTCAATTGCAGAAAAATGGAGGAACAGGTTTGGAGCGACCCTGCCGTATTAAAGCGACTTCGGGAAGATTTCGTTCTTATTTCGCTGTATGTGGACGAGAAGCTTGAGCTTCCGAAAGAACAGCAGGTGGACGTGGAGATCGGTGGGAAGACCAAGAAGCTGAAAACCGTTGGCAACAAGTGGAGCTACATGCAGGCCGACCGTTTCGGCACCAACTCTCAACCGTACTATGTCATCCTTGATCACGGAGAGGAACAGCTTGGACCGCATGCCGCGTACGACCCCGACATTGAGAAATTCATCAACTGGCTGGATTCAGGCAAGAAAGCCTTCGAAGCAGGCAAATGATTCGCATCGGCCACTTGTTTTGTTGCCGAGTTCCCCGTTACTTTGCGCTTGTTTAGAATCTGTCTAAATAATGAGCGAGATACGTGTAGGAATAGCTGATGCCCACTTTGTGGTGAGAGAAGGCTTGAAGTACGTTTTCTCACATGATAAGCAGATAAAAGTGGCGGGCGAATGTGCCGATGGAAAGGACATTCCAAAGCTCCTGAAGGAAAAACTGGACGTGCTGGTCTTTGATTACGACCACGCGGATTACATCTCATTCGAGGATCTTCAGAAGGTTTTTCGCGTAGCTCCGGACACCAAGGTCTTGGTTATTTCCGCACACACAGACGCGACCACCATAAACCGCATCATCCGCCAACCTGTTAAAGGACTGCTTTCCAAAGAGTGCAGCGAAGCCGAGATTCTGGATGCGATACATGCCACAGCCAAAGGCGACAAGTTCTACTGCAACCGCATTTTGGATGTGGTCACCGAATCTGAAAAGGAGGGCGCAGGTCAGGATTGTTCCCCTACCTCGCTCTCGCAGCGCGAAATTGAAGTGGTGGAATACATCGCGCAAGGGTTGACCGCTGCCGAAGTGGCCGATAAGATGTGCCTGTCTGTTCACACCATCAACACGCATCGCAAGAACATCTTCAAGAAACTCGGTGTCAATTCCACCACCGAACTGGTGCGTTACGCGCTCAAAACTGCGCTCATCTGAACCGATACCCTATTCTGGGTATTCCTTTCAATTTACATCCAAAGCACTTTCTATACCTCATGTTGGGTATTGACACGAAACAGGTCCGCACCATACGTTTGCGGCACTATTTAAACCAATTCTAAATAAGACGTATGAAACACTTCCTGAAACCATCCATTCTGATAATCACCCTTGCTATGGCCATTGTCGGTTGTAAGAAAGACGATGATACCAATCCGCTGGCAGACCAAAAAGCACAGTTCATAGCCAACTACGCAGACATTGTACTTGCTGGCTACGAAGACAGCCACGCAAAGGCTGCGGAACTTCAAACAGCTGTCAACGATTTCTTGGCAGCACCTTCCGAAGCGGGTTTCACCGCAGCCAAGAACGCCTGGTTGGCCGCTCGCGAGCCTTACGGACAGACCGAAGCGTTCCGTTTTTCGGGTGGCCCGATCGATGATGAGGATGGCCCCGAAGGTGAATTGAACTCTTGGCCGCTGGATGAGAATTACATCGATTACGTGCAGGGCGCGCCCAACTCAGGCATCATCAACGACCCGATAAATTATCCGACCATCACAGCCGAAGTTCTTCGAACACTGAACGAGGTAGGTGGTGAAACCAACATCAGTCTGGGCTACCACGCCATCGAATTTCTGCTTTGGGGACAGGATCTGAGTGCCAGCTCTGCGGGCATGCGCCCATACACCGACTATGTGACAAGCGGTGGCACAGCCGACAATCAGGATAGACGCGGAGATTACCTCGCAGCCTGCGCACAATTACTGGAGGAAGACCTTTCCGGTCTGGTGGACGAGTGGCAGGCGGGTGGTTCCTACCGCACAACTTTTTTGGCCACGGACAATGATGTGGCGATTACGCATATTCTCACCGGACTGGGTACATTGAGTAAGAGTGAGTTGGCCGGAGAGCGCATGTTCACCGCGCTCGACAACCAGGATCAGGAAGATGAGCAGTCTTGCTTCTCTGACAACACCGACCGCGACATTGTAACAGATGCAATGGGAATTCACAATGTGATCCAAGGTACATACACGCGCACCGATGGAAGCGTGGTTTCGGGCTATTCGCTCATCCAATTGCTTGCCGAGAAAGATGCCACGCTGAGTGCTGAATTGGACGCGCTTTCGGATGATGTCATCGCCAAGGTGAACTTGATCTCCGACCCGTTTGATCAGGCCATTATGGCCGAAACGGCCGGTGGTAACGGACCGATCATGCAAGCGATCCGTGCCTTGCAGGACCAAGGCGACCTGATAACGGAAGCGGCAGATGCACTCGGACTGACCGTAAGCACAACGCTGCCCGAATAAATGACACTTTTACAGACCAATTTCAACTGAATTGAAACGGACATTACTCCTCCTTTCGGTCATCGGACTCTTCTCGTCCTGCCGCCCAGACGAAGAAAGCTTTTGGGAATACCTCGATGAGAAAGAGGAACTCTCTGGAGGCGAAGCATCGGTTTACGATGCTTCGCCTTTGGCGTTCTCCAAACCCATACCCGGATTGAGCAATTCCGACCAGCTGCTGTTTGCGGTCGGCAACTCATTTTTCCGTTCCAATTGGGTGGTGGCACCTTCCAGCACCACCGCACGCGATGGTATGGGACCGCTTTTCAATGCACGTTCCTGTTCTGGATGTCACTTCCAAGATGGCCGCGGTCGCGCACCGGAATACACAGGCGAACTTTCCTCCGGTCTCCTCATCCGCTTGAGTGTTGCGGGCGTTGGGCCGCATGGCGAACCGCTGCCGCACCCGACCTACGGAGGCCAGCTACAGGATCAATCCATCCCCAACGTTACCACCGAAGGAAACTTCAGCATCTCCTATACTGAGGTTTCCGGTCAGTTTGCCGATGGCACTTCCTACTCGCTACGGAAACCCGATTACTTCCTTGATCTTTCAGGTTATGGTGATGGTTCAGGCGTGCTGTTCTCGCCACGCGTGGCCAACCAGATAATCGGCCTTGGCCTGTTGGAAGCCCTTTCAGAATCCACTATTCTGGAACGGGTCGATGAGATGGATGCCAACGGAGATGGCATTTCGGGCCGTGCCAATTATGTGTGGGATCAGATCGGTCAAACCAACGAGATTGGCCGTTTCGGCTGGAAAGCCAATCAACCGACCTTGTTGCAGCAATCGGCCGGGGCATTCCATGGCGACATGGGAATCACGTCCTTCATGTTTCCAAGCGAGAACTGTAGCGCAATGGAATTCGATTGCCAAAATGCACCCAATGGCGGCACCCCCGAAATTGAAGATGACGACCTCTACAAGGTGGAACTTTATTCCTCGACATTGGCCGTTCCAACCCGAAGGAATTACAAGGCCGAGAACGTGCTTCGAGGCAAAGAGGTCTTCTTCCAAATAGGTTGCGAGAACTGCCATCGCTCCAAAATGGTGACGGGAAACCACCCGAAGGTGCCAGCACTTTCCAGTCAGACCATTTTCCCGTACACCGACATGCTACTGCACGATATGGGCGATGATCTGGCCGATGGCCGCCCTGATTTTCTGGCAAGTGGAAACGAATGGCGAACCCCTCCGCTTTGGGGCATCGGCCTGTTCCAAACCGTGAACAACCACACGAATTACCTACACGATGGCCGCGCCCGGAACATCGAAGAAGCTGTGCTGTGGCACGGGGGCGAGGCCGAATCATCGCGCGAGCAATACAAACAGCTTTCCTCCACGCAACGTCAGGAACTTCTTGACTTTCTAAACTCACTCTGATGAAACGAATCCTACCCGTTCTGTTCATTCTCTCCATGCTGCTCAACGTGTGCAACGTGGCAGATGAAGACCCGTTCGACCGAAAACTGCTCATGTCGCAGCTGACTGAAAAGGTCATTCTGCCACGCCACCAACAATTGCAGGATACGGCCAACGCATTCTACCAATCTGTTCAGAATTTTCATGCGCAGCCAACGCTTACCAATTTCCAGCAAGTGCGGTCGAAGTGGCTTTCGGCAAAGCAGGCATACAAGCATACTTCGGTGTTCAATTTTGGGCAGATTGCCGAATCGGTCGTTCACAATAAGATGAACAAATGGCCATGCAACACCGATTTTATCGATGGGTTCTTGGCCGATACCGTCACACTTGATCAAGTGTATGTGGATAGCAAAGGTTCCACCTCCAAAGGATTGGCCGCCATGGAATATTTGCTTTTTGATCCCGCACGGGCGGAAAGCGATATGCTGAATGATTTTACCATGGCAACCGATGCCCAGCGCAGGCTCGATCTGTTGCTCGCTTACGCGGAAGACCTCTATTTCAAAGCATATTTCCTCAATGATCTTTGGCTCCCAAGCGGAGATGATTACGCCAACTTTTTGGCCACCACCGAACCCACAAATGGAATTGGAAGTCCTGTAGAGATGCTGCTGAATGAAATGATCGCGCAGACCGAACGCATCGTTCATACCGAACTGGGTGCTCCGCTTGGCGCGGAAGGTTCGGGTGTTGCCAATGTCGAACTGGCCGAAGCATTCCGAAGCCAGCGGTCGTTGCAATGCGTGCGCGAGGGCGTGGCCTCACTTCGCGAAACGTTTGTGGGAAATGTGGAGAATGGCGCAGGAAGTTCATCAGCCTCCTTGGAGAATCACCTCATTTACAACGATGCTGCGGAGGCCGCGCAGAACATCAAAAACGGCTTGGACAATACACTTCAACTTATCGATGCCTTCAACGGAACGCTGGAAGATGGCATCACCTCCCAGCCGCAGCAGTTGGAAGCCATCCGCACAGAACTCCAAACCGTATTGGGCCTGCTGAAAGTAGATGCCATTTACGCGCTTTCCGCCACACTTACCTTCAATGAGAATGATGGGGATTGATTGGACGGTTGCCCTTCGATTTCTGACAAGAGATCTTCAAGGTTTCCACAACCTTGAGGGTCTTATGGTATCAACTGCCTTACTATCACAAGCATTTGATTTCGCAGGTGTCTCTACTCCAATATTCCGGTTAATTCATTCCCCAGGAGTTCTCCACCGTTCAAATACACCGTAATTGTACCTGCCAGCAGTAGCAGCGTTAAAGGTGTCAGAACAACTATTAGGTAAAGTAGAGCTTTATTCAATTTTACTCCCTCGTACCTTTCCAATAACCGGAATATTCGTTCGTATTTAATGTATACCAGATAAACAGATGACAGGATAAAAGCCATGAGTCCGAATACAAGAATCATTATTGTAGACTTTTCATATTCTATTTGTCCATCTAATAATTTCTTGTCGATGAATATTTTAATTGGTAACAGAATCACAAATGACAGGAAGAAGTAAACCACACTGATGTAAATTGTAATACTGTACTTCGGTAAATCATTCTTTCGCCTATATTCCTCGAAAAGTTTTGCAAAAATTAGATTCATACAATTTTGGGCTTCCTTGAATACTTACTGCGGTTTCCGCTAAAGATAATGCGTTAGAAACTGCCGTCCTTTCGCCATGCACGGACAGCGCAGAACAGAACTGAGACCGACTGACGCACCGTCACAAGCATTTGATTTTAGCGGGTGTTGTAAGCAGGTTTTCTTTTATTTCCAGAATTGCCACCATGACTTTGGCTCAATTGGCTTGACCTCCTCATCAATTTTCCAAAAGTCTTGGTCGAAAGGTTGCTTAATGCTATTCTCAGCGAGTTTGTGTCCATACGGATAGATGCCGTCCTCAAGTCCATTTTGAATTCGCTTGATCATTCGTTGCGCAGGCCAGCATGTCGTTCCGTCTCCCAGTTTCACCGCGATGTTTATTTCTCCCATCGGGTCTTTGTCGTCCGTTACCCACTTTGACTTAGGTACGTTTTTAATGAGTGTTTCGCCAACGTAAGCCGACAGGGAAAAAATTATTCCTCCGTAATTCTTGGAAAGTCGTCCACCTTTAACTGGCTGTCCGTCCTTCGTATGCCGCTGAATAAAGCGGTCAATTTCTAAGAGGCTTTCTATTGAGTAGTCCAGTTCATAACCGTCTGCTTCAAAAGCTCTTACAGCCCACTTCGATTGCTGTTTAATGTCTTGTATCAGTGTCCCCATTTTAACTTGCTTACAACTACTGGCTAAAGATACCATTATCGTTATCCAACGCTGTCTTACATTCGTTAATGAACTGAAGTACAATCAATTACACGAACAACAAGGCAGAACCCATAAGCAGTTTGCTACTTTCGTACTAATGGGTGGAAGCGGGTGGGTGACCGAAAGAGTGAAGTGAGGGGTTTGAAGATACTTTTCGATGAAATTGAGTTCATGACATTGAACTTATGTTTATGTTGCAGACAATAGGACAAGTTTGAAACAATTCCAATAAACCAATATGAAACAACAGATTTCACTTTTAGCTTTTCTGCTATCGATTGCCGGCACTACTGACCTTATGGCTCAGAGAGTTCTTGCAGAAGTATCAGGTGTCAAAGTAACGGCAACAGATGTTAAGCCTCGCGAAGCCAAGGAGACCGTGTTCAATATCAGTGACTTAAACAGTTCATCGTTTAACATTTACATTAAATCGGATACAGATTCGAAGGTAGAGACGTACGATGGCAACCTTAAACTGACGAATTCTGAATCGGTTAAACTTGGAACGTCCAAATCTGAAGAACGAAAAGACGCTGACTACTTTCGATACTTGAGTGTTAATGGTCAGAAGTATGCACTGAGTATATATGTAGACAATGGAGAGAACATTTTTACAATTGCCGAAGTGGGAAATGATGGATTGAACAAGTCTGAACCAACTGAATTTCTCAGACTCCCAAAAGAGAATGCATTCAAAGATTTCAAGTACCAAAGGCCTAGCATTCTCATTTCTGATAATGGGTCTTATGCCTTGCTGGCTATGAAATTGCCAGAACCTGATAATTCCGACCCAGCTGTTTTTACCCATCAGTACGTGATGTTTGGGCCAGATATGCAAGTGGTTTGGAACAGGCAGATGAAATATGATCATTCTGAAGGCATTCAAAGGTTAGAGAATGAAATTCCGCTGAATGACGGGGCCATGCTTTCTTTGACAAGAATAGATAAAGGGCGAGGATTCGGAGAAGAACAACGGTTTGAACAACGATTATATCATATTAATGCCGAAAGAATTGAGAAGACGGGATTTCCATCATCGGGGAAAGTTCTGCTTGCACTTGCCGAAAATCAAGAACGGGGAATATTGGCCATCTGCACATATGGCCTTCGGTCTTCAGAGGGTTTACTGATTGTCGATTGGAATCTCGAGCAGGAGCCAAACGTTAAAAAAGTTGCATACGGAATTGACCATTTGACAAAAAAGGTTGTCGAATCAAAGGCAAAAAAACTGAACAAGGACAATGAGAAAGGGAAGCCGCTGGTAATCGATGAACTGAAAATCCGCGGGGTAAAAAAACTACCTGATGGAAGATTGATCATACATGGCCAAGAGCGGTGGTTAGCAGATGATTTCAATGCTGGACCAATTCACTTTTTCTGCTTGGACAAGGACATGAACATGGTCTGGAGTCAAGTAATCCCTGTAAGACAGATTCATGGAGGCACGGATGAGGGATTGGGGTATTTCCTCCAAGTTATTGGAGATGACGTTTATGTTGTCTTCAATGATAACTACAAGAACGTATCCTGGGATGAAAAATCCTCCGATCCGAGTGTATTCTCTGGACCAGACAATCCTGTGGTATTGGTTCATTTTGACATCAATGACCCCGAAGGAACTTATTCACGGAAACAACTTTGGGACTCTAAAGATGTTGGAGGAATGTTCTCTCTATCAAAGTACTTTCACAACGATAACGATCATTTTGGAGTGGCTTACATTCAAGGCGGACACCTAAAGGAATGCCTAATTAAGATTGAATTTGGCGTGAATTAGATAATATTGGAGGGTGCAATCAGCATTTCCAAAACTCATACATCCGATGCTAACGTGCGCCTGAAGGGTCTAGGTCAGGAGTTATGCTGTCCGTTGCATGGAGAGAAGGATGTAGTTGCCTAACGTACATCTTACGCAGAAACCGTTAAACAAAAAAGCCTCGCCACCCTTCGACATGCTTCGGGATCAGCGGGGCTTTCTGTGAAATTGGCATTCTTCAGCCGGTCAATCTTTGAGTTTAACCTCTACCACACGTTCCTTATTTCCGTTGTCGGAAACATACACGTAAAAACTATTTCTCACCTGTACGGTGTGATCCATTGGAGACACGGTACCTCCAACATCCTTCGGGGTCCAGGCCATTTGGCGAATGACGTTTCCATCATCATTCATATCGCAAACAGCTATGGTTGCCACGTGGTCCTTTACGTTGGCAAACTGGTCGAATGTGTAAAGCTTCTCCCGGTTCCAATTGGGGTCGGCATTCTTTTTCTCGTCATTGAAGAGGAAGTAGAGGTAGCGCTCACTCTGGGCCAGGGCAAATCCCATGTACTGGTCTCCAACACCCGTTTGTGCCACGGGCACCTTATTCATCCAGTTCACATTCCCTTCTTTATCAATATTGATGAGCACAATATTGCCAACACTTCTAAAAGGCGAGCTGTTCTGTCCCACCATGGTGAAGCCCCCATCATCATGCATGGCAATATTCTTCATGATCAAGAAGGTAAATCCTGCAGGCTTTCCCATCGCCATTTCCATATCGGACATCTGTATCTCATCAACCGTCCACCAATATTTGATGAACTCATCTGAGAATTGACCTGACCTCAATGTTGTGCTTCCACCATCAAAATTGAGCACACCATAACTGACCCCATTTTGTTTGATCTCTTTGTCGCCCGCATTAGAATCGAAAAAGCCCATTACCATTGGAACTCCCTTTTTTGACAGTGACAGGTATAGATAAGGTGTCAGCATATCCTCCTTAGGTGACTCTATGAAACTGTAATTGATCGTTCCGTTTTCTAAGCGTACTCCATAGTACACTTTTTGCTCTTTCCCATCCGTGGAACTATAGCTTCCTCCAAGACAATAGGCCACCCCTTGATCATCTACCTGTAAATTGACAAGGTCGCTTCCATAAGCACCTGTTAGATTTAGTGAAAGACTATTGCCGTCCACAGTCAGTTGAGGCACACCTTCCCAAAGGAGGTTGAAATTCTGGTCAAAAACTGAAAATTGGTAACCATCGCCATTGTCTGGGGCATCCGTTACCACAAGCAGTTTTGTTCTATTGGGAGAATAGGCAGCCAATACCTGAAACCCTCCACTTTTATAGCTTTTGCCAGACCTCGTGAGAACTTTTGTCTTCTCCTTGGATGGTGTCAACGTTTTTGCGTCCAACTCCCGGTAGTAAAGGGTCTGTTTCTTTTCTCTACCATCAAACACATTGATGTATTCTCTGAAAAACCCACCGATGGCCACGGTTTTCTCAACACTCATTTCCGAGCCGTCAAAATCATGATCCGTCACCTTGTATTCAGTACGTTTCAGGGTATTGTCAAAGGTTCCGTAAACACTTTTCTTGCGGTCAGCCTCGTGATAGGAAAAACCATTTTCGCCCGCACCGAAAATCTGGAACGGTGAACCACCGGATACCATCGAATAGGGGAACTTCTCCTTTTTGTATTCTTCGGAAACGGTAACCGTGAAATACTTGTTGTCAGTGAGTTTGGTCTGTGCCGAAACCAATGATGATATGCCAATAAAAGCGAGGATCAATCTGTACGCCTTGAACATGAAGCAGGTAATTAGTTTAGGCGGACAATATCGCAATTTTTGGTAGTTACAGAGTATAACCTCCTCACACCGACAACACCATATGACTTAGTGTTGAACATCTCTGATGGCACACCCGAAACGACCGTCCTCTGAATGGGATTTTGAAACAAAAAAAGCCCCGCCACCCTTCGAAATGCTCAGGGATCAGCGGGGCCTTCTGTAATCAGTAACGGGGGAGGCTTACATCATGCCGCCCATGCCACCCATTCCTCCCGGAGGCATTCCTGCCATTGGGTTGCCTTCTTCCGGCTCATCAGCCAATACACACTCGGTGGTAAGAAGCATTCCTGCAATAGAGGCTGCGTTCTCCAACGCTACACGTGTAACCTTGGTTGGGTCGATAACTCCGAATTTGTACATGCTTCCGTACTCATCTGTACGTGCGTTGTAACCGAAGTCATCCTTGCCTTCCTTCACTTTCTGCACTACGATGCTGCCTTCCAAACCTGCGTTGGCAACGATCTGACGCAATGGCTCTTCGATCGCTCGTAGAACGATATCGATACCTGTCTTCTCGTCTGCATTCTCTGGCTTGATCTTGCCGATAGCAGCCACAGTACGTAGGTAGGCTACACCACCACCAGGAACGATTCCTTCCTCAACCGCAGCGCGGGTTGCATGAAGCGCATCATCCACACGGTCTTTCTTCTCTTTCATCTCTACCTCAGTTGCAGCACCTACATAAAGTACAGCCACACCTCCGGCCAACTTGGCCAAACGCTCCTGAAGTTTCTCACGGTCGTAATCAGAAGTTGTAGACTCAATTTGCGCCTTGATCTGATTTACACGGGCTTTGATGGCATCAGCCTCGCCAGCACCGTTCACCACAGTGGTGTTGTCTTTATCGATGGTGATCTTCTCAGCAGTACCAAGGTCGGCCAACGTTGCATCTTCCAACTTCAGACCTTTCTCTTCGCTG
The DNA here is from genome assembly GCA_016124845.1 of Flavobacteriales bacterium. Lineage (NCBI taxonomy): Bacteria > Pseudomonadati > Bacteroidota > Flavobacteriia > Flavobacteriales > Flavobacteriales bacterium. The sequence continues at coordinate 73,158 of WGMW01000015.1, read as the reverse complement.
ATCACGGTTCCGCCAGTAAGGATGGCGATGTCTTCCAACATGGCCTTTCTTCTGTCTCCGAAACCCGGAGCCTTCACCGCAGCAATTTTCAGTGAACCACGGATCTTGTTCACAACAAGCGTAGCCAAAGCTTCACCTTCCACCTCTTCAGAAATGATCAACAACGGACGACCGCTCTGTGCCGCTTTCTCCAACACAGGAAGCATATCCTTCATGTTGCTGATCTTCTTATCGTGGATAAGGATGAACGGATTGTCCAATACCGCCTCCATTTTCTCAGCATCGGTAACGAAGTATGGCGACTGATACCCGCGGTCGAACTGCATACCTTCCACAACTTCAACCGTTGTTTCGGTTCCTTTTGCCTCTTCTACCGTGATCACACCTTCCTTACCTACTTTCCCCATCGCCTCAGCGATCAATCTTCCGATAGTGGCATCGCTGTTCGCAGAGATGGCAGCCACCTGCTCAATTTTGGCGATGTCGTCACCTACAGACTTCGATACTTTCTTAAGCTCGGTAACAACAGCCTCAACAGCTTTGTCGATACCTCTCTTAAGGTCCATTGGGTTAGCACCTGCTGCCACGTTCTTCAAGCCAGTAGTTACGATAGCCTGAGCAAGAACAGTAGCGGTAGTGGTTCCGTCTCCGGCCACATCGTTGGTCTTGGAAGCAACTTCCTTCACCATCTGTGCTCCCATGTTCTCGATCGCGTCTTTCAACTCGATCTCTTTCGCTACAGAAACACCATCCTTAGTTACAGTTGGTGCTCCGAACTTCTTATCAATGATCACATTGCGACCTTTTGGTCCCAAGGTCACTTTTACTGCGTTTGCAAGGGCATCAACCCCTTTTTTCAATCTGTCGCGTGCGTCCAGATCGAACTCAATTTGCTTTGCCATTTTGTTTGATTTTTAAAGGTTTGATGATTAAACGATTGCGAAAATGTCAGACTCACGCATGATGAGCACGTCAGTTCCATCAACGTTAACCTCCGTGCCAGAGTACTTACCGTACAGCACGGTGTCTCCTACTTTTACGGTCATCGGTTCGTCTTTCTTTCCGGTTCCTACAGCAACCACGGTTCCTTTCTGTGGCTTTTCCTTTGCCGTGTCTGGAATATAGATTCCTGAAGCTGTCTTCTCTTCGGCCGCAGCAGCCTGAACAACTACTCTATCAGCCAATGGTTTGATGTTTAAAGCTCCCATTTTTGATTATTTATTGATTAGTGAATTTTAGTTTGATGCTTCCCGCCTGTCGAATTCTGTGCCAACGCACGTTTGGCATAACTGTGACTGAAAGGTTGACATTCGGGCAAAAAAAATGTCAGGATGAAGTGACATCCTGACATTTTCTTCAATGCCTTTTCCGAATTACTGTGCTGGCTCCTCCACAGGAAGTGGCTCTCCAACGCTTTCTGCTCCAGGCAGAGCCGCGTTATCGATCTGCTCCTGAATGGCCGATTCCTCTTTGGCAACTTCACCTCTGTTGATGAAGAAGTTGGAACCGAGCGTCAATACGATCAGTCCGATGCTGAGGTACCATGTGGCCTTCTCCAAGAAATCGCCCGTTCTCTGAACACCGATAATTTGGTTCGATGATGAGAAATCGGATGCAAGACCACCACCTTTACTGTTCTGCACCATCACCACAGCAATGAGCAACAGACACACAAGGATGATCAATATGATGATGAGTGTGTAAATCATTTCAGTCTGAATTCAGTTTGTCGTCTATTTCTTTTAAACGGGCGGCAAAGTAAGTGCTTTTCTCTGGATTTTTCAACATCAGCGATTCATACGCCTGCTTAGCCAATTCGTACTTCTCCTGCTGGAAATAAATGCTTGCCAGCGTTTCCGAAACCACCGTAAAATCCTCCTGCGAACTCTTGGCAGCCGCTTTCTGCGGATTGAAGAATTCTGCACGCTTTTTCGGCACTTCCTCGGCCTGCGTCAAAAAGTGGTCGATGAGGTCGATGGTACTGCGCTTTTCCTGCGGTGTCTGCTTTTTCGGTTCGACTGCGGGCTTCTTCTCCAACTTGCCCGATTCGGTAAAGGCCAACCACTCGCTGAAACTCAGTTCCTCAGGTTCGGCAACTTCTTCAGTTTCTTCGACACGCGGTGGAAGTTCTGGCAGATCGGCCGTTTCCAGTTGGTACATGATCGGTTCAGGAATCAATTCATCAGGCAACAGATGCTCGATCTTGGCCGATTGTTCCTGTTCCTGCATTTCTTCCTCAGCAACGGTTTCCTGCGGTGCAATCTCTTCAACAATTGAAGTTTCCTCAACCACTTCTTCAGCCGTTGGTTCTTCTTCCACAACCGCCACTTTCGGTTTACGCCTGTCATGCAAATAATCGTGCAGCACTTTGCGGTCTGGAACCATCACGGCCGCCAGTTGCAATTGCTTCAGTTGATCGATGTGATTCTCCTGCCGAAGATTCTTGGCAAGCATCATCTGTGCCACTTGGAAATACGGGTAGCGCTGAATCACTTCGCGAAGCTGAGACGCGCTTGCAATATCCATGGTTGACGGATCGTCCATCCACGTATGGAATTGGTCGCGCGTCATTACCAATTCACTACGGCTTCGTTGAAAATATCGAGCACCAGCTGGTCATCGATCTCCGAGATCAATCCCTGTTCCACATCCGAAAGGTTCTGCGTGGCATCGAAATCGGCAAATCGGGTAAAACTCTTCTCAAAGCTTTTGGTGTCATCTTTCGTGTCGGTGTAGGTCACGCTCACGGTAATCGTCAAACGGTTTTTGGCGGCCGTCTGGTTTCCTTGAATCGCCACGGGTTTGGTCCCGTAATCCGAAATGTAGCCTTCCAGACGGATGTCCCCATTCTTGGTCAACAGATCAAGGTTGGTACGGGTGATGAACAGTTGACGCAATGTTTCCGTAAACGCCTGCGGCATATTGGCCGGGGCCAACGGTGCATACGATGGAAAGAAATCGATACTCACGGATTTCACCTCAGGCGAGATGCTCGCTCCTGTGAAGGAGTAAACGCCACATCCCGCGAAAAGCGGGAAAATCAGAAATACGAAATACTTTAAACACGAAACACTGGGCCGTGAGAACAAAGCTGGCACATTAATTTTGTTTCGAATTTCGAATTTCATACTTCGAATTTCCATTCTAACCGAGGTTGTACTCCTTGATCTTGCGGTAAAGCGTACGTTCGGAGATTCCCAATTCCTGCGAAGCCGCCTTGCGCTTTCCGCGATGCTTCTCCAACGCCTTTCGGATGAGTTCTATTTCACGGTCTTCCAGAGAAAGTGACTCTTCCACTTCTTCGTGTTCTTCGTACGGTTGTTCACCGGGTCGGTGGATCTGTACTTCGTGAACACCTGAACTGAAATCGGATGCTCCCACAGGGTCCACATCCTGATGCAACCTACGAATGGTAGAAGCGTGATGCTCGCTGATCTCCACGTCATTCTGACCTGAGACCACGTCCAACACCAATTTTTTCAGATCGTTGATGTCGCGCTTCATATCAAACAGCACCTTGTACATCAGCTCGCGCTCCGAAAAATCGGTCTGCGATTCTCCACTTCCTGAACTATTATTTGCAGTTCTGATGGCGGGCAAATTCGGCTTGCCGTGGTCTGGCAGATAATGCCGCAATGCATCTGCACCGATCTCGCGTTCCTGCTCAATAATGGATATCTGCTCGGTCACGTTCCGCAACTGACGAATGTTGCCTGGCCAGCGGTAGTTCATCAAAAGCTCACGTGCACTATCATCCAAACGGACGGTCGGCATGCGGTATTTCTCTGCAAAATCGCCCGCGAATTTTCTGAACAACAACGGAATATCATCGTGTCTTTCACGCAATGGCGGAATGATGATCGGCACCGTATTCAAACGGTAGTAAAGGTCTTCTCGGAACTTGCCTTTGCTGATGGCTTCAGGAATGTTGACGTTGGTGGCGGCAACCGTTCGCACATTCGTTTTCAACGGCTTGGATGAACCCACTTTGATGAATTCGCCTGTTTCCAAAACCCGAAGCAGACGCACCTGCGTTGACATGGGCAATTCGGCCACTTCATCCAAGAAGATGGTTCCGCCATCGGCCACTTCGAAGTAACCTTTTCGCGCTTCATGCGCTCCGGTAAATGACCCTTTCTCGTGACCGAAAAGTTCCGAATCGATGGTACCTTCCGGGATGGCTCCACAGTTCACCGCGATGTATTGTCCGTGCTTGCGCGAACTCAGTTGGTGGATGATCTGCGGAAACACCTCCTTACCTGTTCCACTCTCTCCTGTTACCAGCACCGAAATATCGGTTGGTGCCACCTGCATGGCCGTGTTGATGGCATGGTTGAGCAATGGCGAATGGCCAATGATCCCGAAGCGCTGCTTTATCTGATCGACTGTCATTTATTCTTCCAAATTACAATTCAACGATTTCTGGTCGCGGCCAGATATTCATCTGCCGTCATTTGTTGAATCTTTCCATCCATCATCACAACCAACTTTTGTCCTTTAAGGCGTTTCTCTTCCAATAACTGAGAAGACACAAGCTTCAGTCCTTCTACAACTTTCTTTAAACGGTCATCTGACCACGAATTTTCATTTTTCATCGGCAGTAGTTTTTAGTTGTGACCATTTATCAGGATTCACGATTGCTAAAGGGCGACCCGATACTTTCTCAGCGATTACTTCCATGTTAGGAACGGCATTGTCCACAACCACCAACTGGTCACAAATATCCAGATATATGGTCAGAAGATTCTTTATTCCACGCGTGTATCGTCTTCGTATCACATCTTCAGGTATGTCGTGTCCTCCTTCCAGAACCCGTTCGGCAACCCGCTGAACAGCCAGCTCCTTACTTGGAAGCCAAAGAAAAACCAGCGTTACCATGTAACCGAGCTTCTGGGCCCGTTCAACTCGGTGCCTGTAACTCTTGGTCGAAAGGGTGGTTTCGAACGCAAAATCGACCTTCGTTTCGAGCAGTTCATCAATGCGATGAAGCATGATCCTACCTGCTTCAAACGCCACTTTTTCAGGCCTGAAAGGCGAAAGTCCAGCAGCAATACTATCCGCATTTACAAACTCATCGCAGTCCAGAATCTCTGGCAGCAAGGTCATGGAAGCGGTTGTTTTTCCCGCACCGTTGCAACCTGCAATGATGTAAAGATTCGGTTTCAAGCTATTTGACCGCGGTTCCTATCAGCGTGGCCGAAGTGCAATCTTCCACGAAAACGTTCACATAATCGCCCACTTTGTAGTTCTCACGCGGGAACACGATCACCTTGTTCTGTGGGTTTCTTCCCTGCAATTTCTCTTCGGATTTGCGTGAAGTTCCTTCGACCAACACGCGATGTACTTTCCCAACATCCTTGCGGTTGCTTTCCAGCGAATTGTCCATCTGAATGTCGATGACCTCCGACAAGCGTCTTCCTTTCACTTCCTCTGGAATATCATCCTCAAACTTTCGTGCGGCCAACGTTCCCGGCCGTTCCGAATACTTGAACATGTAGGCAAAATCGTACTTCACCTGCTGCATCAACGTCAATGTATCCTTATGCTCTTCTTCGGTTTCGGTGCAGAAACCAGTGATAATGTCAGTTGAAATGCCACAATCGGGCACGATCTCGCGGATTGTGTCGATGCGCTTCAAGTACCACTCGCGTGAATAGCCACGGTTCATGATGTCCAGCACTCGCGTATTGCCCGATTGTACCGGCAAATGGATGTAACTGCAGATGTTCTCGTACTTGGCCATGGCGTACAGCACTTCGTCTGTCATGTCCTTCGGGTGCGAGGTGGAAAAACGTACGCGCAGATCGGGATTTATCTCCGCCACCATCACCAACAGCTCCGCGAAATTCACGGTTCCTTCAAGGTCGCCTTTGGCAAGAATATCTTTTTTGAGACCACCACCGCCCCATAGGTAGCTGTCCACATTCTGACCGAGAAGCGTTACCTCGCGGTAACCGTTCTCGAACAATTGACGTGCTTCCTCAACGATCGTTTTCGGATCGCGGCTTCTTTCACGGCCACGTGTAAACGGAACCACACAGAAACTGCACATGTTGTCGCAACCACGAGTGATAGAGATGAACGCGGTCACCCCGTTTCCACCCAAACGAACGGGATTAATGTCCGCATACGTTTCTTCTCGCGACAGCAACACATTCACAGCCTTCTGCCCTGTTTCGGCCACTTTCACCAAGTTCGGCAGATCGCGGTAGCTGTCGGGGCCGACCACGATGTCAACGATCTTCTCCTCTTCCAAAAGTTGGGTTTTGAGACGCTCGGCCATGCAGCCCATCACGCCTATCACCATGTCTGGGTTCGCTTTCTTGGCCTGACGGAAAACATCCAATCGGCCGCGCACACGCTGCTCCGCGTTATCGCGAATGGCACAGGTGTTCACGAATACCACATCGGCCTCTTCAAGATTCTTAGTGGTCTCGAAACCCTCATCGATCAGCACGGATGCAATGATCTCGCTGTCCGAAAAGTTCATCTGACAGCCATACGATTCGATGTAAAGCTTCTTGCCTTCACCGCCTTTGGCAGCCATTTCCAACGCCTCGCCCTGGCGGGTTTCGTCTATGTCTTTGGTAAGAATATCCTGATTCTGCATCTCAAAAAATTGGAGCGCAAAGGTACAGAATATATACAGAAACTGTCAGTTTGGCAGCGTTTGCCAACGGAAAACTACCGCACCAAGCTGAACGTACCGCGATACTTGTGCGGTTCGCCAAGAATATCGATGACGCTAATGCTGTAGATGTAAACGCCAAGCGGCACTTTACGCCCGTGGAACGTGCCATCCCAGCCGTTATCGAGACTTGCCGAATAGAAAAGTTCCTGATCCCAACGGTTGTAAATGGTCATCTCAAACGAGCGGATGCTCTCACCCTGCGGGATCCAAACTTCGTTCAGGCCATCATTACCGGGCGTAAACGCATTCGGAATGTAAAATGTGTAGTGCGGATCGACCTCCACCGTACCAGAGATCGTGTCCATGCAACCATGTTCGGTGGTCACGATCTGCGTGATGGAATAAACTCCGGTATCTGGATATTGGAACTGTACTTCCATACCGCTTAGCGTCTGATTGAACGGGTAGAAAGTAAAATCGCTGGTGACAACGCCTTGCGCCAAGTTGGTGAAGGTGATGTTCGGGTCGATGATGTCTGCCACCTGCGGTTCTGCCGCAAAAAGTGCGGTCGGTTTTGCGTAGGATTCGATGTAACTGTTCTTGGTCAAATGGTCGGCACAGCCCTCTGCCGTTACCACATCCAACCGCACTGTGTAAACACCTGCGGCATACACGTGCGAAGGACTCGCGCCATTGGCAGAACCTCCATCTCCGAACGACCATGTTCTGTAAAGCGAACTACCTGCATTGTCGGACTGATCGAGAAAATTGATGCCAAGCGGTTCGCAGCCGGTTAGCGTGTCGGCAACAAACTGCGCATCAGGCATTTCGTAGACATCGATCATACCTACAAACGGTTCGCTAACGCATGAATTATCGGTAATGATCAGCGTTACGGGCTGTAAACCAGGCTCGTTGAAAATAAAGCCGTGCGGTTGCCGGTCAGTTGATGATGCAGGATATCCAACAGGGCCAAAATCCCAGCTGAAGGTTGCATTGGGACCGAAATAGCCGCCCGCCTCCAGATCAAAGGAATTCATGGCAAAACACTTGCCATCGGGAATCTGAAATTCTGCGGTCGGTAGCGGCAAAACAGTGACCTGAACCGTATCGTAGTTCTTACAGCCCTGCTGATCGGCCATCAACACATAATCCAATTGCTGAACAGCATGCGTTGAATTGATCGGTTGGACGATGGTTTGCGATGCTGTGGGATCGGCAACCCCGTTAGATGGAATCCAAGTATAACTGATACCTGCGGCAGAGGAAGAACCAATGACCGCAGAATCGCCCGAACAGAAGGAAACATCGCTTCCCGCATTGACCGCTGGCGGCCCAATGATCTCGATCTGGTTGGTGTCGGTTGTAGAGATGCAACCGCCCCAAGCCACCGTAAGCTGCACATCATAACTACCAGGCTGCATCCATTTGACCGCCAACGGACCGATGCCACTCCCGTTGGTGACAATGCCACCATCAAAATCCCATTGATACTGCGCAGCCGCATTGGCATTGCCCGTGTAATGGACCAGCAATGGCGTACCCGCACAACCGAATGCAGGAAGGTTGAAGTCTGCGGTTGGCGGGGGCGTGATCGTCACATTCACCGTATCATCGTTCGAGCAGCCATCTTGCCGCGTAACTGTCACGATATACTGACGGTCCACCTGTGGCGTGCACAACGGATTGTAGATGTTCGGGTTCGAAAGGTCGATGGCCGGATTCCACTCAAATGTGGAGTTCGGTGCATTGGAAGACGCATTGAGAAGCACACTCCCACCAATACAAACGGAAACGTCATTTCCTGCAAACGGAATCGGGCCGCTATCCTTGATGACCGTCACCGAATCTTCAGCCGCCACAGAGCCGCAATTGTCCGTTACCGAAACATGATATGTGGTTGTCTGGGCGGGGGCTGGCAAAATGGTGTCCGCCACACCAAAACCGCTATCCCATGTATAGGTGTACAGACCTCCTCCACCGGAAGCCTCACACCACGAAATAGCATTTCCCGTACAAATGGTCGTATCGTTGCTGGTAGTGGTTGTGATCGGGGCCAGGTCGCTGATGTAGATCCGGAACGTGTCCGTCAATCCACAGGTAGATGTGATCACAATGAACTCAATGTACTCAACTCCTTCGGGAATATTGTCGTTGATGGGTGTGATGGTAAACGTTGCCGTGTTCTGTCCGGCAGGGATAATGATGCTGCTGTCGGCCAGATTCAACTGCGGGATCGGGTCGTAATCCACGCCCCAATCGGCTGTGGAATTCGATATCCAGATCGGCACCGGGAAATCCTGAGCGATGGGCGGTCCGTTCAATGTCAATGAAACCGTGGCATCATTGCAACCCTCGTAAGCCGTGGAGTCTGCCGCAGCAGTGGCCGTTTCAACGATCACACTTCCCGTTGTCAAACTGTTCTCTTTCACAAAGCAACCTGTATCGTAAGATGAGTCGCCACCATCCGAGATCATGAACCGTAGATGATAGGTCTCGCCACAGATCACCGCCATTTCGGCCCTCAAAAGCGTGGTGAATCCACCGAACACCACGTACTGGCTGTTCTGAACCGTATTGTCTACAAAATAGTTCGGGTTGCCGCAGCCGCCATCATTGATGCTTCCGATAGAAACCGGAGTGCTCGTTCCCGGCACCAGCGTAATGAGTGTTTCTGTAAGTGGAACGGAAACTCCTTGAACCGTAATGGCAAAAATGTCATTGAACGTGGGGTTGCACGAAAACGTTGGATGCTCCTCCGAACCGAACACGTAATCGAATGAGACCCAATCGGCATTCGGTACGAAATCGAATTCCAAGGTCAACGCATCGTACGATGTGATTCCGGCAAGATTGGCCAGGTACGGATTTCCGGGCTGTCCCAGCGGGGAAGATGAAAAACTGGTCTGAGGCTGCGCGAAATCGTTCACGTCACCCGTTCCGAAAACAACTCCCGAAGCAACACCAAGCCCCGTGGTGTTAACACCTGTGGTAAAGGCCCCGATCGCCTGTGGCGAACCTGTAATACTTGCGTTGGAAACAACCACGCCCGGCCCTGCAATGATGTTGGCCAATGCCTGCGCTGTCTGACCCGTGGTCACAACCAATTGGGCGTAACTCTTCTGCGAAAGAAAGGCCACACTCAACAAAATGATTGTAAATAGTTTTCTCAAACTCAAATTTTTCGGGGGCGCAAAATTACCTAATTGCTATCGGAACATAAAGATGCACGAATTCTTACGTTATTGAACTGTTTCGGTTTGTGGTGAAAGACGGCAATCACTCAGCCGAGGTTGCCGCTATCTGTCAAATAACTGACAAACACGTCTTAGGCTGACATCATTTGCCCGGCAACACATACAGCACATCCGATTCTTTGTGCTCGATACCGATGGGTGGCTGCACCCAGACCCGGTAAACGTACATGCCCTGTGGTGCCTTATTGCCGTGTATCGTTCCATCCCAAGCATTCTCGTCCGTAAATCTTCCGCTCAGTATCTTGTTTCCCCAACGGTCAAAAATCTCCAGGTCGTAATACAGATAGCCTTCTCCCATCACCCCGAATGTCTCGTTGATGCCATCTTCATTGGGTGTGAACGCGTTCGGAATGTAAACATGCAATGGTGGGTAAACGGTCACATCCTGAATGACGCTGTCCACGCATCCATTCGTGTTCACCACGACCATAGTGACCGTGTAGGTTCCAGCGGTATCATAATAGTGCGTTATCATTTCCTCATCGGATGTCAGCGTATCACCAAAATCCCAATAGACCGACTGCGTATTGGGGGTTGTGTTGGTAAACTCAATGGCATTATGACGGACCAATTGCTGCGTGAATAAGGCCATGGCATCATCCACCTGAACACTCGCTGTGGTTGAAGTGCTCAACCCACAATCGTCTGTAACAGTTACGGCAACATCTGTGCTTTGCGTGGCCTGAAACGTGTACGTGCCCGACCCGGAGGCACCGTTCCATGTAAACGTTCGGTTTCCTTGGCCACCTTCGACATTTGCCACCAGTTGGGCCAGTTCGCCATCGCATACCACCACATCAGCCACTTCCAATTGCAAGGGTTCATACCCTGATGTGTTCACAACCGTTGTTGCCGTTTCTGAGAAACCACATTCGTCCGTGACCGTGACCGTGTAAGCCGTGGACTCCAGCGGAAAAACCGTGATGGATGAACCTGTTTCTCCCGAAACGGACCAATCATAGGTAAGCGTGCCATACCCTCCGCTGGCCGTTGCATCGATCTGATATTCCTGAGGGCACGTGAATACCACATCGGGTGAGGTCTGGACAGTAAATGGCTCCGCGTCTTCAATTGTTACGGTTACCGAAGCACTTGGATTAGAAGAACATTGACTGTTGAGCACAACTTCTATTGTCAGGTCTTCCGTTCCTTCTGTGAGACCATCTTCCAGAACATCAAAACTGACCGTGACCGTTGAATCTCCAGGAGCAAAGGTCAGGGAGTTGGGGATATTGGAAACATCCACCCCATTGGTTGCTGACCCCGATACGTCCAGTGCAACGGTCAGTGCATTGGAATATGGGGCTGAACGCTCGAAAGTGAGCGACATGGTACTGCATCCTTCGATCAGGTCGAAACCACTTTGGGAATTGGTGTAATTGGTCTGCGGATCGATGCTTACCGTAGGGCTCGAAAAGCTTCTTGCCTCTAAAAAGACCGCGCTATCGTATTCGCCATTTCCACCATCAGCAATTACCAAACGAATGTGATATTGTTGACAGGCAGTGACGATCGCGGTAGCGGTGAACACGGAAGTGAATCCATTGTACTCCACCGAGGTTCCCGGTGGATTCTCATTCGAGATGTAGTACTGTGAATTGGAATTGGCGTTGACGTTATCGATGGTCACGGGAGTACTCGTTCCCGGAATCAAGGCAATGTTCTGCTCTCCTGTTATTGTCGGGCCGCTGATAAAGAAGGCGAACACATCCGTAAATCCCTGCCCTACCCAGTACATGTATTCGTTGGATGCGAAAACGTACCGGAAACTGACGGTATCGGAAGAAGGAATGAAGTCAAACTCCAGATTTGCCGCATCGAATGTGGATGTAGCTGAGATGCTGGTCAACTGAGGGTCCCCGTTGCCATGAAAATCCGTTCCCTCATCTCCAAAGGGACTCTGCCCATTGTTCGGGCCAACTGCGTCAATTGCCTTTCCGGTACAGAGAATCACGCCTTCGCTAATGCCGAGATTGGCGTTGCTTCCATCAAAATATCCCTTGGAGGCATTGTTGCCAGAATACTGAACGTTGCTTACCTGAACTCCCTGACCCACCAGAACGTCCTGAACCAGCTGCTGAGGCGTGTAGTTGGGATCGACCACCAATTGCGCAGTGGCCTGTCCAGATAGCAAGACCGAAAACAGGTATGGGAGAATTCTTCTCATTCGAAATCAGAAACAAAGATAACTACACTCCATTCGGAGTTTGAACTCCATTCTGCCACAGATGTTTCGCAGTTTTTAAAAACTAATTTTGGCCGGATCAAAACGAGAATGATGGATTTACAGACAGTTGACAGCTATATTGAATCGAACAAGGACCGCTTTCTTCAGGAACTCATCGACCTGCTCAGAATTCCCTCGGTAAGTGCCGACCCAGCGTTCAGCAAAGACGTGCATAGTACGGCCAAGTTGCTGGCCGACCGCTTGAGGGAGATCGGTGTGGAGAAGGTGGAGATCTGCCCAACAGCAGGTTTCCCCATTGTTTATGGCGAGAAGATCGTGGATCCGAAGCTGCCAACCGTGCTGGTTTACGGTCATTATGATGTGCAACCGCCCGACCCGTTGGACCTGTGGGATTCTCCCGCATTTGAACCCGTGATAAAAGACGGCAAGATCTACGCGCGCGGTGCCTGCGATGACAAAGGCCAGATGTACATGCACGTGAAAGCGGCCGAACTGATGATGAAAACCGATGGGCTTCCGTGCAACGTCAAGTTTATGATTGAAGGTGAGGAAGAGGTAGGTTCGGACAACCTCGGGATCTTTGTAAAAGCGAACAAGGAACGACTGACGTCTGACCTTGTGCTCATTTCAGACACGGCCATGATCGCCAATGATGTCCCGTCCATTACGGTGGGATTGCGCGGCCTCAGCTACATTGAGGTGGAAGTGACCGGCCCCAAACGCGACCTGCATTCGGGTATTTACGGTGGCGCGGTGGCCAACCCGATCAATGTGCTGTGCGACATGATCGACTCGTTGCACGATGAGAACGGCAAGATCACCATTCCCGGTTTTTACGATGACGTGCTGGAAGTAAGTGCGGCCGACCGGGCCGAAATGGCCAAGGCACCATTTGATGAGAAGGAATACATGGCCGACCTCGACATTGATGCCGTGCAAGGCGAGAAAGGTTATTCCACCATGGAGCGTTGTACCATTCGCCCAACATTGGATGTGAACGGAATTTGGGGCGGTTACATCGGCAAGGGTGCCAAAACGGTCCTTCCGTCCAAGGCTTACGCCAAGATATCGTGCCGATTGGTTCCGGGACAGAACCCCGATAAAGTGACCGATATGCTTTTGAAGCACTTGGTGGCCATTGCGCCCGCTTCGATAAAGGTGAAGGCCACACCGCACCACGGTGGCGACCCATTTCTGACACCGACCGATTTTACAGGATATCAAGCGGCTTACAAAGCCATGGAGACCACTTTTGGCAAGGCACCCATTCCGATGCGTGGCGGTGGCAGCATTCCCATCGTGGCCATGTTTGAAGCGGAGCTTGGCGTAAAATCGGTGCTGATGGGTTTCGGACTGGATTCGGATGCCATCCACTCGCCCAACGAGCATTACGGGGTTTTCAATTACCTCAAAGGCATTCAGACCATCCCATTCTTCTACAAGTATCTGGCGGAGCTGAGCTAAGAAGGCGAGTACGGTTCCTCATTCCATTCTTATTGACCGTTTGTGAAAGGTGCTGCTGCGGTATGCACCTCCACGGACCGTGCGCCATAGACCGCTACAGACCGCAATAAGGAGCAATGTTGCTTTGCAGAGCTTTTAGGTTGCTTTGCAATGCTCTTCCGTTGCTTTGCAATGCCGTTCGGTTGCTTTATCGTTCTGCTTCGTTGCTTTTTCATTCCGCTATATTCCGTAGTAATGCCGTAAGGTTCCGTTGCAGACCGCTTTGTTTCCATGGCAATCCGCTTCGTTTCCATGGCAGACCGCCTTGTTGCCATGGTAGTCCGCTTCGTTTCCATAGAAGTGCCTTTCGGGTCGCCAAAAAATGCTGCCAGAGTTGCTGACCGACCTTCCGATTCTGAAATACATGTGGCAAGAACACCGCCAGCGGCTGCCGGCATTGTGAAACAGGTTTTGACAGAGTCAACGGGTAGCGCTAAAGATAATGCGTTAGAAACTGCTGTCCTACAAACTCACCCCGTCATGTTCGCGATGCAATTGTCCGACACAGTAGGCGCCAAAAATTTTGACTTCGTCATCAAATACTTTCAATGAGGTGTATGCCGTGTCGATGTTTGGAACAAACCCTCGGGACCGATTGGTTTTCAGTCGATCAATGATTTGTTCCCAAGTAAGAAGTGAGTTGTAGGTTTTCATACTTGTTGCCAACGGTTTAGCTGTGAGCAGTAGCGTCCCGCAGGGCGCTATTGCTTATAGGTTTTGTTGGCGGCAGTATTTTTTTTAATTCCATTCTTCCAAGTCTTTGTCATATGTCCTTTCCTTATTCAACAAATTGATAGTCCGTAATTCGTAGTTGTTGTCGTTTACTTCGTATTGCACTCTATTTGCAAAAATCCCTTCTACCAGGTTCAAGTCTGAATTTTCTTTAATTGCGTTGAAGTCAGTTGGATAAGAAGAGTTAACTTTTTTGAAGTGGTCAATTTGCTGTGACAATTTTCTTCCTGCACTTTCGGAAACATAGTCGTAAGTTTTTAAAGTCGCTAAACACAAGACCATATTTACCAAACCAAACCAAGTAATTATTCCTGCATATTTTCTTATTAGAGATTTCTCAGTGCTTCCCCAATACCAACGAGCTGTTATGGCACCTAAACCCATAATTATCATTATTGTCATAAAAGCAGCAATGCCTGTCAAGGACAATAAGAGTAAAGCAACCGAGATTGAGATATAAAGTAGGATTTTGGTAAAACTTTTAAAGGATAAACCACTTTTTCTAATCTTAAACGACTGAAGAATTTTTTTTCTGTCTCCCTTTTCGGCTTTCGCCAAACTTTTAATCAGTTCAGTCAGTTTGTGCTCGTCAATATTGATTTGTCCTAAATGAAGGTTTAGATTTTGAGCACCGATTTCTTTGTTAATCTTAGAAGCCCAGTTGTAGGGCTTTTTCTTAAAAACGAAAGTGTCGTCTGATACTATTGAGATAAATTTCTGTCCAAATATGTCGAGAGGATACGCGTCTATAATCTGTTCCCATTTAATTTGGTCTTGGTTTGTCGTCCTGTCCCAAATCCCGATTTCATTTAGGATAATTTGCGGTCGTCTATCAAATGATTGGAAAATTCCCACTGGTATTCCGAGTCCAAAAAAAGAAGTACAAAGCCAACCCATTATGTAATTCGTTGTCCCTGCTGGCTCTTGTGTTATCATCCAAACCCCGATAACAACAAATGGAATAGAAATCCCGATAATTTTCAGTCCTTTCGTTGTTGTCTTATGTAGTTTAAGTTCTGTCACTTGATGAGAAATACTATCTGTCGTTTTGGTTTTTCATATTGCCGCCAACGGTAGATAAAGATAATGCGTTAGAAACTGCCCTCCTGCCGCCATGCACGGACAGCGCAGAACGAAACTGAGACCGACTGACGCACCGTCACAAGAATTAGATTTAGCGGGTGTTGGCACCAGTTTTTCTTTCTTTTCAGGACGCTGACCATGCCATATGCATTAAGTCGTCAAACCATTCTTTTGGGCTTTCTTCAAGGAAGGACGTGTCCCTTTTTTCAACCTTTACCGACAGTGGTTGAATCGTTTTCCCTGTCAGCAATTTAAAGGCTTCGGAATTGTCAATTTCCAAGGTCATGTCAAGGGTAGGGTTTGTCAGAAAGTTACCAGCAAATCGGATGTCGGTTACCTTTTTGATTTTCAGTATCTCTTTGTTTGAATTCACCTTCAGTTCGTAGTCAGAATGTGGCTTCAGCGTCTCTTTTGGTTTGAGAAGCAAACTTGTCAGCGCAACAAGAACTGTTACACCGATAGCACCAAAACTCAAAATCATCAGAGTTGTCGTCAGGTCATTTCCGTTGTCAGTAACATGAGTGTCGGGAAAATAACGAGCCAAGGCCCCAATGATAGTAGGATACCAATTATCAGAACTGCGTTCAGCTTTTTCCGATTTCATGACAGATAAGTGACGGTCATTTCAAATTGGTGCCAACGGTGCGCCTAAAAGTATGGCGTTTTGAAACTACTTAGTTTTCGAGATACGGTAACGTTACAGAACGAAACTGAGACTGACTGACGTACTGTCGCAAGCATTAGATTTTAGCGGGTGTTGGCGTGTCGTGGTTTCTTTCTTTTTCAATTCGTTCCAGTCGTGTCGTTTCCAGAAAGTCTGTCGATGAGCTTTAAGGCCAGACTTCTCATCACCTTCACAAGTTTCCATATCAAATATGTCAATGCGAGAAGGATAAACGTTCCCGCCATCAGATTCCAATTTCGCGGATAAATTGTCGTGTGCCAACCAGGGATTAGGGATATCCCGAAGTCAGACGTCAAAAACCGAAGAGTTTCCTCAATGATTAGGAAACTAACAGCTATTCCGATAAGGTCGGCTATGAGTTTTCGATGCTTCATTTTCAATGCACGCCAACGGTAGATAAAGATACAATGAAGGGTTACTCCTCCTTTCGGAAAGGATGCATGCGGAAATAGACATCGACCTTGACCAGCTTGGCGATGTTGTCGAACACGGCTCCGGGTACTTTCACTTCGTGATCGGCCAGCACCAGTTCAAAACCTGATGTGAGTTGGGCAATGCTGTCCTGACAGACGATCTTCCCAACGAATGTGTGTGCCCTGTCCAAGCCATGCAAGCTCAACATTCCCGTTGCCTGAACCATGTAAACCGTGTCGATGGAAAGGTCGAGCGAATCGGAAAGTTTCCCACGGAAAGTGGCGTACTGAAATTTCTGCGGCTCCAGATAACCTTCGTTGAAATGCTCCTGCATCAAATGATTCTCAAATTGGAATGCGGCCACAGGAACCTGGATCTTCACCACCTGCGACATCATCTCAATCATGGCCGTGGAGGCATGGTTCACCGCCTTGATGTCTTCCAACGGTGTGTGCGAAAAGAACGAGACCGAACTGCTGTCGCTGCTGTAAACCGTTTGCGCCTCCAACTGTTGCGAAGCTGCGAAACCGAGCAATGCCACAGCACCGAAAAACCAACGTTTTAGAGAGGAAACCAAGCTTGAGGAAGCCATTTGGGTCATGCCGCTAAAAAACAAAAAAGGTGCCGTTAAGCACCTTCTTCGTTTTGCAATTTCTATCACTTATTTCACCATCAGTTTCTTGACGGTGGTGTTGCCGCCTGCTTCCAAACGCATCAGGTAAACACCTGTGTTCAGGCTCTTGGCACGGACATCGATCTTGATGTCAGCAACTCCTTTATGCTTCTCCTCGATCACTTTTCTTCCCTGCACATCATACAAGGTGATCATGATCTCCTCATCCACATCCTTTGCTGCCACATGGATCTCGTCCACTACCGGGTTCGGGTAAACTGAGAGTGCTTCCAGCTGCGCTTCGCTGATGCCAACGGAACTTTCGCTGAAAGTGAACGTCTGCGGCAGAATCACGTCTCCGCTGCTACTCCCGTTACCGTTTGCAAAGTTGAACGAACCGTAGAAGGTCACATCACCTGTTCCGGCCTGTGGTGCGGTCCAATCGAACGTGTAGGTCTTTGTACCTCCAGAACCGAATGTTCCGGTAATGAGCTGGGTAAGATATTTGGAACCACCGTTGAGGGTTGTTCCTGACATGGACGCGGTCAATGTACCCACCAAAGCACCCTGCTGCGTTTGCGGAGAAAGTGAAAACCCGAAAATGCTACCTCCGTTGGACATCGTGATGGTCATGTTGTAGGTCTGCTCGGCCACGTAACCTGTTGTAGGAATACCGGTCAAGGTAACGGTCTGATTTGTTGCAGCCGGTCCACCTGAGTGACATCCACTTCTGGCACAGGTATTTCCACCATCTCCGGGCGAACCGGTATTTCCTGCGGGAGCCGCATTGGGGTTTGTGTGTGCCGATCTGAAACTGTAGTCATAGACCATTCCGGTCATCAACAAGATCGAGAGAGCAAGGGTAAATTTCTTCTTCATGCAATTATGAGGTTTTGATTTTGGGCTAAAATAAATGTCAGCTTTAATTGGAAAGGCCGCATTACGGACAAATCAACCAAAGGTTCACCTGCCAAACAGGTTCAATCGGTAAGGGTTGCCTTCTTATTGACAGATTTTCCCCATCGGCTTTTTCTAATTTTGGCCACCTGATCATAAATAACATGGCTGACGACAGATATCAAGGACACGACTATTATTTGGTGGATGAACTGCTTACAGATGAGCACAAACTCATCCGCGAAACGGTGCGCTCGTGGGTAAAGCAGAACGTTTCTCCCATTATTGAGGAATATGCGCAGAAAGCGGAGTTCCCGCGACATCTGCTTCCCGGTTTGGGAGAGATCGGGGCGTTCGGGCCTTACATCCCGCACGAATATGGTGGCCCTGGATTGGACCAGATCAGCTACGGCATCATTATGCAGGAACTGGAACGCTGCGATAGCGGATTACGCAGCACCGCTTCCGTACAGAGTTCGTTGGTGATGTTCCCTATTTGGAGCTACGCCACCGAAAGCCAGAAGCAGAAATGGCTACCGCGATTGGCCACGGGAGAATTGCTCGGATGTTTCGGATTGACCGAACCGGACCACGGTTCGAACCCGGCAGGAATGGTGACGAATTTCAAGGATGCGGGCGACCACGTGATCCTGAACGGAGCCAAAATGTGGATCAGCAACGCCCCATTTGCCGACATCGCAGTGGTTTGGGCAAAAGATGAGGAAGGAACCATTCGCGGTCTGGTCGTAGAGCGCGGCATGGAAGGTTTCTCAACCCCAACAACCCACGGAAAGTGGAGCTTGCGCGCCTCAGCCACAGGCGAACTGGTGTTCGATAATGTGAAGGTTCCGAAGGAAAATGTGTTCCCAGAGATACGTGGACTGAAAGGTCCGTTGAGCTGCCTGAATTCTGCGCGCTACGGCATTGCATGGGGTGCGTTGGGTGCCGCACTCGATTGCTACGATACGGCCTTGCGCTATTCGAAAGAGCGTATTCAGTTCGGAAAACCGATCGGAAGTTTCCAATTGCAGCAGAAGAAATTGGCCGAGATGATCACCGAGATCACCAAAGCACAACTGTTGGTTTGGCGGTTGGGCGTTCTGAAAAACGAGCATCGCGCTTCGCCACAGCAGATCTCCATGGCCAAACGGAATAACGTGGAAATTGCGTTGCGAACAGCTCGCGAAGCACGCCAAATGCTGGGCGGAATGGGCATCACGGGCGAGTACCCGATCATGCGCCACATGATGAACTTGGAAAGCGTGGTGACCTACGAAGGCACGCACGACATCCATCTGCTCATTACTGGCATGGATGTTACAGGATTCAACGCGTTTGGAGGATGAAAAACCTGCTGCTGGCCATATTGATGCTCGTCCCATTTTGGGGTCGGTCGCAGCACAAGGAAGTTTCGTACGAACTCATCAACGAGATCGGCACCTTCAAACTCACTTCGCTCACGTTCTCGCACGAAAAGGACAACCGCGAAGGAATCACCTTCGTAACCGACAAGACGGGAAAGGATACGCTCTACCATTTGGATGAATTCCTGAACGGTTGGGTGGCAGTGAGCAACGATGGCCGCACGCTTGCGCATCTCATCACCGAGAAAAATGGCAAGCCGCTGGACGGTTGCCAACTTTCGTTTTTCCGTGATGGAAAGCATTTTGACACAGCATCACTTTTCCGATTTCTGAAATATGAACTTGACGATGTAGTGCAGCGTGACCGATTGCCCGAAAGCGGCTGGCTGAGGAACGACAGCCTGCTTCACAAAATGGCCTCGAACCCGTTTTACATCACAGACGACAAGCTCTATATTTCGATGGATGGCCCGAAGCTGATGGTGTTCGATATGAACGCCATGTTCCACATTTACACGGGCAACGGTGCCAACCATTTCTTTCAGAATTACTACTCCATTCCAAACGCTCCACTACGGAAAGAATTCACCTCGGAAGAATATTTCCCGATAGGTTTCCCAAAAACCGAGGATGGAAAAATGGTTGAAACCGCTGTTGCATCCGTCTTGAACGATAAGACCGCCATTCCGGAAGAAGCAAAATTCAGGGCAGAAGTTTCCTTGAAATTGAATGCAGATGGTTCGGCTGACATTCGGAAAGCCGCTGTTTTCAGCACCAAAACGAATGAGGAAGTAGCTTCAGAAAGCGAAAAACTGAAAAAAGGGCTGAACGGCTTGAAATTCGAAACTTCCTTGCTTCCGCCCGATCATCCTGCTTGGATCTTCAGCGACAACTTTTGGTTGAAGTGATCGATTTTTTGAGTTTAAGATGAAAGTCCTGTTAGACATCAAAGATCAAAAGGCTTTGCACCTGTTGGAAGTGCTTAAAAGCCTCCCGTACGTCAAAGTAAAACAGCTTACGGAGGAAAAAGCACTACTTCTGGCAGAGATAAAAGAAGCGGTTGACAACCTGAACCGAGTGAAAAAGGGAAAGTTGAAAGCGCGTTCTGCGAAAGACCTGCTGAATGAGCTTTGAGTATCGCCCCAATGGGGCTTAGACCGTGAGCGTCTACATCGATTCTACCAAAATTCCGTTCCTACAGGAACTGCGCAAATCCCAGCGGGACGATATGATGGTAGCTTGGAACAAGCATATTTAACCAAGCCCCATCGGGGCGATACGAATCACTCGGTACGAATTCGCATCGCTTCCAACCTTCCCAAAATCATCATCAAAGGAATTACCGAAACAAGGATGAAACTTCCGCTGATCACGTACGCCCAAATGATGTTGTTGGAGGCTGAGAAAAACGGTAATGCAAACAAGGTCAGCAGCAACCCGCGACCGGTGATATTGTACACGTAGAAAATGCTGTTGGCGCGGCCGATGATGTTATTCGGCACGTGATTGAAAAGGAATGTGACCCGCGTAATCCGCGTTCCCGCATTGGTGAAGCCGATGAGAGCCGAGAAGAGATAAAAACCAATAATGCTTTTGCTGAAAGCCACCAGCACAAATGAGCTTCCCGCCACCAGCATCATCATCAGAATGGTTTTGGCGGGCGCGAAATTCCGTGTCAGTTTCTGAATAAGAAATCCAGCGGCCAAGCTGCCCAGCGCGAAATACACCTCGCTGCTGGCATACACATCAGCACCCGCTTCCAGTTGGTTGTCTACGAAAATGGGCAGCAGGTACTGCACTTCTACCAACAGCACCACAAAAATGGAGTATGTGGCCAGTCCGAAAATCAGCAATTCCCTGTTCAATAGCAGAAAGCGCCAACCGCGCTTGAAACGTTCTACGACACGTTCCATATCGATGGGCAGCGGGTTCGCATCCACATACTTGATGAACGGAATGATGCACGCAGCGATCGCATAGGTTGAAGCATCCAACAGGAAGATCTCCCAGATGCGCCATCGCGCTATTTCAAACGGAAACACCACTTGAAATCCGAGGATGTCCAAGCTCCCGCCATCCGTTCCGGTAAGCAGAATGGCACCGAGCGCGCCCGAAAGCACATTGGTGCTCTGGCCCAGAACCTCGATCATTGAGTTGACACGACCATAATCGCCACGCGCGGCCAATTGCTGCGAGAACGCGTACAGATTCGGATAATGGATATTGAACCCGAAAAACGTGAAAACAAATACGAAACCGACCAGCCACAGAGGCATTTCCTGCATTTGCTGGCCGTACATTCCCGCACCGCCAAGCACCACAAAACCGACAATGGATGCGATCCAAAAGATGTTCTTGCGTGGGTAACGGTCGATCAACGTTCCAGCAAAAAGGCTCCAGAAAATGCTGATGAAGGTGGCCACGGCCAGCACTTTCCCGAACACCACGGATTCATGAACGATGGTGGCGAAATACCACGGAATGGCCATCATGGTGATACCTTGCGCAAAGCTGCTGATGACATGCGAAGCAAAAAGAAGCGAAAGGGCACGTTTGTTTTCCATTGGAGCGCGGCAAAGCTATGTGTAGTCCATGGTCGATAGACGATAGACCACGGAAAAACACGAAACAATTCTCATCCATTTTATTCTGACCGCATCTTTGAGACCATAACCCGAATGCTATTGACCATGGTCAATGGACTGTGGACCATCGACTAAACTCTACCTTCGAAGCATGGAAACGGAACGTTCTACACTTCTTGAAAAACTGCGCAAATACTGCGCGTATCAGGAGCGTAGCCACGCAGATGTGACACAGAAAATGTGGGATCTGAAAGTTCCGATGGAATGGCGAGACGAGTTCATCTTGTCTTTGATGAAGGAGAATTTCCTGAATGAAGAACGGTTTGCACGAGCCTTCGTGCGTGGTAAGTTCAACATCAAAAAATGGGGGCGCATCAAAATCATTCAAGGACTGAAACAGCATCAGGTCGGCAGCAAGTGTATTCAACTGGCACTGACCGAAATAGATGAAGACCGTTACTTGCAAACACTTCAGGAAACAATTGAACTGAAGAGATCTGATTTGAAAGAAAAGAATCCGTGGAAGCGGAAATCGGCCATTTATCGCTTCGCAACGCAGCGGGGTTTTGAGCCTTCGTTGATCAACGAGATATTGAGTCAATAGTCCACGGTCGACAGTCCATAGCGCTTTACATATCTGTTGACCATGGTCTATCAACCGTGGACTAATTCTCCAATCGTACATTTGCGCCCCCAATCAAACATCCGCATGGTCACAACCGATCAACTGAACGACCTTAAAAAACGCCTTACCGCTCTTCGCGGCTACTTGGACATTGACCGTAAACTACGTGAAATTGAAGAGGAAACGCAGACCACCCTATCGCCTGGTTTTTGGGACGATCCAGCGCAGGCCGAAGCATTGATGAAGAAGATCAACGGTAAAAAGGAGTGGACAAAAGCGTTTGCGGAAGCAGAATCGGCCTTGGAAGATCTGGTTGTACTTTTTGAGTTCAATAAAGAAGGCGAGGCCAGCGAAGAAGAGGTTGAAGCGCAGGAAGAGACGTTTACCGAATTGCTCGAAGACCTGGAATTTCGAAACATGTTGGGTGATGAAGGTGATGAGTTGAGTGCCGTGCTGGAGATCAACTCGGGTGCAGGTGGAACCGAAAGTTGCGACTGGGCCGGCATGCTGATGCGGATGTACATCATGTGGGCCGAGAAGAACGGTTTCAAGGTCACTGAGAATGATATTCAGGAAGACGATATTGCTGGAATTCGTTCATGCTCGCTTCAAATTGAAGGAGAATACGCTTACGGAAACTTGAAAGGCGAGAATGGTGTGCATCGATTGGTGCGTATTTCGCCATTTGACAGCAATGCCCGAAGACATACCTCTTTCGCTTCCGTTTTCGTTTATCCTGTGGTGGATGATTCCATCAATATTGAGATCAATCCCGCAGATATTTCGTGGGACACGTTCCGATCGGGCGGTGCAGGTGGACAGAACGTGAACAAGGTTGAAACGGGAGTGCGCGTTACGCACCATCCGAGTGGTATCATCATCCGAAACACCGAAAGCCGTTCTCAGTTGGCAAACCGAGAAGCTGCGCTGAAACTCCTCAAGTCTCAGCTGTACGACATTGAGCTTAGAAAGCGATTAGCGAAGCGTGCAGAGGTGGAAGGCTCGAAGATGAAAGTGGAGTTCGGAGCACAGATCCGTAACTACGTTTTTCATCCGTACAAATTGGTAAAAGACCTCCGTTCGGGAATTGAAACATCGGACGTACAAGGAGTAATGGACGGTGACCTGAACAAGTTCATTAAAGGGTATCTGCTGCAATTCGGAAACGAGGAAAAGACCTCCTAAATCCCCCAAAGGGGGACTTTTTATGAATATTGCACAGAGAACATCATGAGTTTGAGAGATTCACAGAGAAAAATGCTTGGTGAACTCTGTGCATCTTCTCTGTGTTCTCCGCGGTTAAATTGAATTCGTCATATTATCTCATTTTATTCGATGAGAACGCTTCACTAAGTTCGTAACCCATGAAAATCTACCACAACCCACGCTGTACAAAGTCCAGACAAACGCTTCAATTGATCCGCGAGGCAGGCATTGAACCAGAGATCATTGAGTATCTGAATGATGTACCTACCGAGGCTGAATTGAAGGAATTAATTGAAATGCTCGGCATCAAACCTTACGACCTGCTGAGACGTGGCGAAGCTGATTTCAAAGACAACTTCAAGGGCAAGGAGCTTTCGGATGATGAGTGGATCGCTGCCATGGTGAAATACCCCAAACTGATTGAGCGACCGATCGTTGTAAAACAAAAGAAGGCCGTCCTTGGACGACCTCCCGAAAACGTTAAAACGCTTTTATAAGTCTTAGTCGCGTGGCGCGATAAAAGCCGCCAGCTTCTCGCCCAATTCTGGGCTGAAACGCTCCATGAAAAGCAACGTTGCCATCAACGGAATCCACAGACCCAAGAAGGTCAACATCCAGAATCCAAGAAGCATATAAGCGAAAATTACAACGATACCAACTGTCATTTCTGTAGAATTTGATGGCGAAAGTAATGCTTGCGGTCAATATGCGCAAAATGAATTGATCAATTACGGATCAACTTTTCTGTGAATATCCCGTGGCCCGTTTCGACCTGTAAAAAGTAGATTCCAGAACTTGGCAATTCCAGACGTACAGTTTTCGATCGAGAAGTTTCATTCAGCACCAATTTACCGACCGCATCGAATACGCGGATTTTAGCCGAAACCGTGTTCTTAAATCGCAGCGAGAACTGTCCTTCTGAAGGATTCGGATAGACCGAAAATGGTTGTTCCACATTTGTGGCCTCCTCAACAGAAACCAGTTGATCCAATGTGTACTGACTGAAAAACCTCCAGATCTCCACGGAGGCTGAAAAATCGTGGCTCGTTACACCAATATCAATTGGAGCACCTGGCCACGTATGACCACCACCGTTTACTCTGTAGTGTTCCACGGTTGCACCATTATCACCTCCTGTATATAAGAAATGGTCCGTGGTGCAGCCATCAGTGGTACTTGTATTTGGCACAGCCGTCTGTACCGCTGTAGAATTGCAATTGTTGAAGTTGACCCAGTAGTCTACCACATCCACGATTGGCTGCGAACCAAGCGTTCCACTCCCTGTGTACGGAACCGTGGGGTCGGCCGTCCCATGGATTTCCATGACGGGCATCGGATGGGTCGGTGAGCAGGATGCAATTTGAGTGGTGACCATCGATCCTGTTACCGATGCCATAGCTGCAATTCTGTAGCTCAGATCGCACGCAAGTTTGTAGCTCATAAAACCACCATTGCTCATGCCTGTGGTGTAAACACGGTTCAGATCAATGTTGTATTCCGCGTTCAACGAATCGATCAGCGCAGAGAGAAAACCTACATCATCTACGGTTTCGGTCGGTACATCAAACGCATTCCAGAACGTGGTTCCTGTTCCATCCAACGTGCCGTTGGGATGCACCACCAAGAAATTGGCCGTGTCCGCGATGGCTCTGAAATCTCCATAAAGTTCCTGTTGCATCGCGTTGGATGTATAACCATGAAGGTTGAAGACCAACGGCACCGCTACCGAACCATTGTAACTGGCGGGAACATACAAACGGTAGTTGCGCTCAATATTGTCGTGGATGATGCTATCAACAATTGTGGTCTGCGCAAACAGCCCTGCAACAGGAAGCATCAGCAGTAGGTTAGTTAGAAGTTTCTTCATATTCAATTTCAGTATTTCGAATAAAGGTAAGGATATGTCAAAGCTCATTTGTTCGCGTGGGTTCAGACAATAAATTTGCGGCCGATTCAAACGAAAAAATTCATCATGTCAGATTTCAGAATAGAGAAAGACACCATGGGCGAGGTGCAAGTACCTGCCGATAAATATTGGGGAGCACAGACGGAGCGTTCGCGCAACAATTTCAAGATCGGGCCATCGGCCAGCATGCCGCTGGAAGTGATCTACGGATTCGCTTACCTGAAGAAAGCTGCAGCCCACACCAACTGCGAACTGGGAGTGTTGGATGAGAAGAAACGTGATCTGATCTCTGCCGTTTGTGATGAGATCCTTGAAGGAAAACATGATGACCAATTTCCGTTGGTGATCTGGCAAACAGGTTCTGGAACCCAGAGCAACATGAACTGCAACGAGGTAATTGCCAACCGTGCGCATGTGATCAGCGGTGGGAAATTGGATGACAAGGACAAGGTGCTGAAACCGAACGATGACGTGAACAAGAGTCAGTCATCGAACGACACCTACCCAACTGGCATGCACATCGCGTGTTACAAGATGGTGATGGAAACAACCATTCCAGGAGTGGAAATTCTTCGCGATACGCTGAAAAGGAAATCCGTTGAGTTCAAGGATGTGGTGAAGATCGGTCGTACGCACCTGATGGATGCTACACCATTGACACTTGGACAGGAGTTCAGCGGTTACGTTTCGCAATTGGATCACGGATTGAAAGCGTTGAAGAATACGCTTCCGCATTTGAGCGAATTGGCACTTGGAGGAACTGCTGTCGGAACTGGCATCAACACGCCAAAAGGTTATGCTGAGTTGGTAGCGAAGAAGATCGCAGAATTCTCTGGACTTCCATTCGTTTCTGCCGAGAACAAGTTTGAAGCATTGGCCGCGCACGATGCATTGGTGGAAACCCACGGAGCTTTGAAGCAATTGGCTGTTTCGTTGAACAAGATTGCCAACGACATCCGAATGATGGCGTCTGGTCCGCGTTCAGGAATCGGTGAATTGATCATTCCTGCCAACGAACCCGGTTCTTCCATCATGCCAGGAAAAGTGAACCCAACTCAGGCTGAGGCCATGACCATGGTTTGCGCACAGGTGATCGGTAACGACACAACGGTTTCCGTTGCTGGAACACAAGGACACTACGAGTTGAACGTATTCAAACCCGTAATGGCTTACAACGTGCTTCAATCAGCACGATTGATCGGAGATGCATGTGTTTCTTTCGATGAGCACTGTGCGCAAGGC
The DNA here is from genome assembly GCA_016124845.1 of Flavobacteriales bacterium. Lineage (NCBI taxonomy): Bacteria > Pseudomonadati > Bacteroidota > Flavobacteriia > Flavobacteriales > Flavobacteriales bacterium. The sequence continues at coordinate 46,227 of WGMW01000015.1, read as the reverse complement.
ATTGAACCGAACCACGCTCGCATCACCGAATTGGTGAACAACAGTTTGATGTTGGTAACGGCCCTCAACACCAAAATTGGTTACTACAAGGCTGCTGAAATTGCAGGAAAGGCGCACGCTGAAGGAACAACCTTGAAGGCTGCCGCTCTGGCATTGGGTTATCTTACTTCAGAAGAATACGATGAGTGGGTTGACCCGAAGAAGATGATCGGCAGTTTGGATTGATCCGAACGGAACACTTTGAAAAAGCCGCGTTTCAATGTTGGAACGCGGCTTTTTTGTACCTTCCAACATGGGTTACATGGGAGATGGGTTACCAAAGTGGCACTTTGACCGCCAGCGAAGAGTCAAACTCTTTGAACAACTGAAAAAGTATCAACCTGGCAGAAAACCCAAGAAACCCGATCCGTCCGAGAAAACTGACAGAACCGGTCGGCCCAAAAAGCGATATGATTGGATCATTCCTTTGCTTGGCGCCATCCTCAAGATCATCGCATTTCTGGCTATTTTCTATTCGTTCGCCATGATTCTTTCGCATGGCAAATATTGGCCAGAATAGCTACACGAACTTCTCGCCCTTGGTGGCTTTTACATCGTTGACGATACGCTTGATCTGCTGCTCGTCCTGCTGACGGCACACAAGAAGAATGTCATCATTCTCCACCACGATCATGTCTTTCATTCCCTGAAGCACCACCAATTTGTTCTTCGGAACATTGACAATGCAATTCTTCGAATCGTATGTAAGAACGTTACGTCCTTGGATCACATGACCATCTTCGTCCTTGTCTGAGTAGGAATACAACGAGCCCCACGTACCAAGGTCACTCCAACCGATATCCGCTGCAATGGTGTAAACATTCTTGGCCTTTTCCATCACGGCATAGTCGATGGAAATACTCTTGCATTGCATGTATGCCGTTTCGATGAATTTCTTCTCCTCACGCGTGTTGTACAAACCTTCACCATCTTGAAACAACTGAAATTCTTCGGGAACATGTGCTTCCAACGCTTTCAAGATGCTTTTCACCGACCAGATGAAAATACCCGCATTCCACAGGAACTCTCCGCTTTTCACCAGTTGCTTGGCCATTTCAAGGTCTGGCTTTTCGGTAAAACTCTTCACTTTATGAATGCCGTCATCACCTTCCTTCTCCTCAAACTGAATATAACCGTAACCTGTGTCGGGGCGCGTTGGTGTTATTCCCAATGTCAGCAGCGAATCGCTCGAACACGCCTCGGTCAGCGCTTTATTGATGAGGTCTGCATATTCCTTATCCTTCAGAATCAGATGATCGGAAGGGGCAACCACCATGCACGCATCTGGATTGATGGCCTTGATGCGGAAAGCCGCATAAGCAATGCATGGTGCCGTGTTTCTTCTTGATGGTTCCAGAAGAATCTGCGATGGGCGAATGCCTTTCAATTGCTCTTTCACCAAACCGCGATATTGGGCGTTGGTTACGATGTAAATATTCTTGGCAGGAACAACCTTTTTCGACCGCTCGTACGTCTGTTGCAGCAGCGATTTGCCTGTTCCAAGAATGTCGAGAAATTGTTTGGGGTGCGGTGTTCGGCTCATTGGCCAGAATCGGGAGCCGATTCCGCCTGCCATGATCACCACGTAGTGGTTGGGGTTTTTATTGCTCATTTTCTGAACGGAGCTAAAGCTTCGCGAAGGTTGTCTATCACAACCGAAATGGATTCTGTTTTCAATGTTCCAACGGAGATTCTGAACCAAGGACTTTGGCGCGAATCACCGAAACAGTAGAATGGTACGATGCCCACTTTTGCCTGACTGATGAGGAACATCGTCACGTCCTGCGCATCTGTGAATAACGTTCCATCTGGAGCGGTCTTGCCGATAAGATCGATCTTCACCGTCAGGTACATGGCACCTTCCGCTTGAATGGCATCTACTGGATATCCGACCTCGCGCAACGCGGAAAAGCCATTGTAAAGCTTGTTCACACGCTCCGAGATCATGTCTTTATGCTTCTGGATGGTTGCTTCCACAGCTCCTGTCTGGCCAAGGAATGCGGCCGTTGCGATCTGCTCTGGTTTTGGCGACCAAGCTCCCACGTGGCTCAGAAGCGCGCGCATTTTAGCGATCACTTTTGTTGGGCCGAAAGACCACCCTACACGCACACCTGTTGCGGCAAACGTCTTGGAAATTCCATCAACATAGATGGTGTACTCACGCATTTCTGGCCGAAGCGAAACGGGGTCGTAGTGCTTTGTATTTCCAAGCGTGAGCGCAGAGTAGATCTGATCGTACAACAGGTAAAGTGGCTTCTGCCCTACCCGCTTACGATTCTCCTCGATGATCAGGTCACATATCTCGGTAAGTCCAGCCTTTGTGAAAGACGTTCCTGTAGGGTTCAATGGCGAACACAGCGCGATCAGCGAAGCCCCCGACACATGCGGACGAATATCATCGGCCGTTGGCAAAAACTTATTCTCTGCCGTTGAGTTGACGACAACAGGCTCCGCGAAATTCAGATATGTGTAGTGGTTATTGTTCCAACTCGGAACTGGGAAGATCACCTTCTCACCACGATTCACGATGGCGCGATAGATCGCATAGATCAATGGACGCGCACCACCAGAGATGAGAACATCTTCCTTATCGTATTTCAACCCCTGACGCGACTCGATGAACTCACTCACCGCCTTTCGCAGCACTTCCATTCCGTTTGCCTGTGGGTAATTGGTCTGGCCGTCCTCGTAGGCCTGAATAATCTCATTCAAAAGTGCCTTGGGCAATGAATATATTTTCGGGTCGAAATCACCGATGGTCAAATTGGTGATCTGCTCTCCGTTGGCAATACGCGCATTGATCTCGCTTGCGATCTTGATGATCTCTGAACCGACCAAGTTCTCCGCAAGATCCGATACTGTAGTTGCCGTCTGTGTAAGTGATTCTGACATACTTCGTCTGAAAAGGGACGCGAAGATAACGATTAATCAGGGATCGGGAGTTGGCTCAAACCTCCACCTCCGCAATGGCACTTACAAGATACGTTTTGCCTGTTCCGACCTGCTCGCAGCGGAACCGTTTTCGCATGCGTTCTCCCTTCACGAAGCTGCGGTTACCGAGTTTGAATTCCGTTCCTTCGGGAATGTCCTCCAAAAGCACCGAATCTGTGCGTTCATCATAGCTGCGCAGCACACGCATCAGATCGAGGTCGCGCACGGTGGCTGATTTCGGATTGCGCATGTGCTTGCGAAGCTGCGTGAGGACATCTTTCGGAAACACACCTTCCACAAGAAAAGGTGCCATTTCCTCTTTGAATGCCTCTTTCCATTCCTTTCCGTGCGGCAACACTTTTCTACCATGACGTTCCCAATTGATGAGATGCGCCATTTCATGCACCAACGTGATGAGAAATGCGTACTGATTCAGGCTTCCATTCACCGAAATGCGATGGCCGCTGTTTCCCCACGGATGGCGATAATCGCCCGCTTTGGTCTTGCGGTCGCGAGTAATGGTGAGTTGGCAACGGTATTTTACGATCCGCGCAGCCAACGGAATTTCCGTCCCTTCGGGAACGAACGGACTGATGGCCTTTCTGATGCGCTCTTCGCGATCCATGCGCTAAAGTAAACTCGCCAAGCTGTAAACCGCAAGGCTCGAAACGTAGGCAACGCCCGTCATCATCACCAACTGGATCAGCGGCCATTTCCACGTGCCTGTTTCCGTCTTCACCACGGCCAACGTGCTCATGCACTGCATCGCGAAAGCATAAAATACAAGGAGTGAAAGCCCGAAGGGAAGACCGTAGAGCGGCTCGCCCGTTTTCGGGTCTTTCTGCGCGGCCATTTTCTCTCGGATAGAGGTCATTTCGTCTGCCGAACCCACGCTGTAGATCGTGGCCATCGTTCCTACAAATACTTCGCGCGCAGCGAAAGATGTGATCAGCGCAATCCCGATCTTCCAGTCGTAACCCAATGGAGCAATAACGGGATGAATGGTCTTTCCCAAAATTCCGATGTAGGAATTCTCCAAGAGTTCGGCATTCTTCTGCTGTTCAGCGTGTTCAACGCCCGCGTATTTCTTTTCGATGGTTTCGAAGCGGTCACTCGGACCAAAGGAAGCCCCCAACCACAGCAGCACCGAAACCAACACAATGATGCTTCCCGCACTTTTGACGAACTGCGTCACTTTCCTTGTGATCTCCATCAGCACATTGCTCAATTTGGGAAGCCGATAATCGGGGAGTTCCAAGATGAAATGGCTGTCTTCTGTATTCGGAATAGTGCGTTTCAGAACCAAAGCCGCAACCAGCGCCATGGCAACACCAAGAAGGTACATGAACAGCAGCGCCAAACCCTGAAAACCTATTGGAATGACCAACGCAATAAGCAATGCATAAACGGGTAAACGTGCCGAACAGCTCATAAATGGCGTGACCATAATGGTGATGAGCCTTTCCTTCCTGTTTGAGATAGTGCGTGCCGCCAGAATCGCTGGGACCGCGCAGGCCACGCCACCGATCAGCGGCACAATGGACCTTCCCTGCAACCCGAATTTCCGAAGCCAACCATCTGCAATAAAACTCACACGGGCCATGTAGCCCGTTTCTTCCAACAGGATCACAAACAGGAAAAGGATGGCGATCTGCGGTATGAAGATGATCACACCGCCCAATCCAGCCCAAATTCCTTCAACCAATAATCTTGAGAGAAAATTTTTGGGCAGAACCTCGGAAAGGAAATTCCCACCCACGGCAAACAGGTTCTCGATCCATTCCATGGGATAGGATGCCCAGGAATAGATTCCTTGGAACATCAGTCCCAACATGGAAAGGAAGATAATCAATCCCCAGATAGGATGTGTCAGTACATCATCCAGTTTTTTGGTGATCTCGTGCGCTGCAACAGGACTGTCTGCTTTAGCTCTTCCCAAGATTCGCTTGATGATAAAATGACGTTCTTCCTTCTCGCCATTCCAACCGACAACAGGTGTGTTGAGCGGATGTTGCAGGACCGCAGCTTTCAGTTCATGGATGCCGATCCCTTCCCGCGCGACTGTTTTCAGCACAGGCACTCCAAGTTCGGTGGAAAGCACTTCCAGATCGAGCTCGGCCGCTACGCGAGGCAGTTGATCGGCCATATTTAGAACCAGAATTGCTGGGATTTTCTGCTCAAGCACCTGAAGCGCCAGATACATGCTGGTTTTCAAATGCGAAGCATCGACAACGATCAATACAAGTTCAGGATGGTCTGGATTTGCAGCGTCCAAAAGTGCTTCGGCAGCAACTTTCTCATCCACAGAACGCGGTTGCAAACTGTACGTTCCAGGCAGGTCGACAACCTCCACCAATGTTCCGTTCTGTTTGAACGAACCCGACTTTTTCTCAACCGTTATGCCTGGAAAGTTCCCGACCTTCTGATGAAGACCTGTGAGTTTGTTGAAGAGGGACGTTTTGCCGCTGTTTGGATTGCCGACCAAAGCGACCTTCAACGTCTCTTTCCCTTCTATCATCCGTAAAATGGAGGTTTAGCTCAGAATGATTCTGGCTGAACTTGAATAAACGAAGCCTCTTTCCTTCTCAGGCAAAGTACGTGGTCAGAAACTCTGATCGCGATCGGATCGCCAAATGGAGCAATGCGCTCAATGGACAACCGTTCGCCTGCTACCACACCACGCTCGGCCAAGTACCCAGCCAACGTCTCATCCGAAAAGGAGGAAACGATTGCCTGTTGTCCGAGTGTAAGATCTTTAGCCGTCACGTTATTTAGAATGATTCTTCGCAGGACGAAAGTAGCTACAAAATCAACCGAATGAAGTACCAGAAATCACTTATACCCTAATCAGGGTATTGGGCGAGTGAGCCGTAGAATCGAGTTGCATTTGACCGAAATGCGGGCAATCGCAGTTCTTACCCTGCCTCTTTCGGGCGCAGCCGCCAAAAGCGAGAGCCGTTAACAGCAGGAAAATGAAGATGTGGTGACGTTTCATCGTTCGGCAAAGGTACATCTTGTGTTAACATCAAAACTGGAAACTTATTTCCGTGTGTAGGCAGATTATCTAATTTTAGGCGCGACACATGGGCTTATTCTATCACATCGGGCAGTACGTACTTTGGATGGGTCGCGTATTCAGGAGACCCGAAAAATGGAGCATCTATCGGCAACGGGTCTTTGAAGAAGTTCAAAATGTTGGATATGCTTCGTTGGGATTGGTAGCTATCGTCAGCACTTTCATGGGTGCGGTTCTCACCATTCAGTTGGCCTATAATATCGACAGTCCGCTCATTCCCATGTACACGGTCGGTCTCGGTGTGCGGGATTCACTTATTCTGGAATTCTCTCCTACCATCATCAGTATTATCCTTGCTGGTAAAGTGGGTTCGAGCATTGCTGGAGAGATCGGGACCATGCGCGTAACCGACCAAATTGATGCATTGGACATCATGGGCGTGAACTCAACGGGCTATCTGGTAGGACCAAAAATGGTGGCCGCCATCATCTGCAATCCTTTCATTGTGGTCATTAGTATGATCTTAGGGATGATCGGAGGTTATGCCGCTGGCATTCTTACAGGAGAGGTTGCGGGAAGCACTTTCATCTACGGAATCCAATATTGGTTTCAACCGTTTTACGTGACCTATGCACTTATCAAAACAGTGGTATTTGCAGTTATTATCACCACAGTTCCTGCTTACTTCGGCTATCATGCATCAGGAGGTGCCTTGGAGGTTGGCCGCGCAAGTACGGTATCGGTGGTTTACAGCATCGTTATCGTACTTACATTCAACCTTATTCTCACCCAAATGATCCTTCAATGATAGAAGTAAAGGGGCTGAATAAGAGTTTTGGTGATCACCATGTGCTGAAAGGAATTGATGCTCAGTTCATCAAAGGACAGGTCAACATCATTATCGGACAAAGTGGCTCTGGAAAGACCGTGCTTACCAAATGCATGGTCGGGCTGTTTGATGTAGATTCTGGAACCATCGAATATGATGGACGGGATTTCGCCTCCATGAGTTTTAAGGAAAAGAAGTCCATTAGAAAAGATATTGGGATGCTTTTCCAAGGTGGTGCGCTTTTCGATTCGATGACCGTGGAAGCAAATGTGATGTTCCCTTTGTCGATGTTTACCGATCAATCGATGGCTGAAAGACGTGAACGTGCTCTTTTTTGTCTTGAGAGAGTGAACCTTCCGAATGCCGCCAAATTGTTTCCATCCGAATTGAGCGGTGGTATGAAGAAGCGTGTGGCCATTGCACGTGCCATTGCCACCAATCCGAATTACCTGTTCTGTGATGAACCGAACTCAGGTCTTGACCCCAAGACGGGTCTTGTTATCGATCAGCTGATAAAAGAGATCACAGACGAATACAATATCACAACCATCGTCATCACCCACGATATGAACTCTGTGATCGAGATCGGTGACAACATCCATTTCATTTATAAGGGCGAGAAATGGTGGGAAGGCTCCAAGGAAGAGATCCTGAAAACGAATAATCAGGAAGTTGTGGATTTCGTGTATGCTTCAAAATTTATGAAGCGTGTGCGGGCCGACCTGGCGAAATGATTCCCACACTTTTCAATTCATGCCAAAAGAAAGGGCGGCCAATTGGCCGCCCTTCTATTTTCAGTCAGAGAGTGTTCTTATTTCAGAACCTCCATTCTCTTAGCCATTCTCTTTCCATCAGCATCAATCGTGTAGATGTAAGAACCAGCGCTCAATGTTCCAGCAGGAACATTCAAACGGTAAACTCCGCTGGCCTTAGCACCCTGAGCTGCATTGTAAACCAACTGTCCAGTTGTTGAATAGATGTTCACATCCACACGCTTTGCAGCAGTTTCCAAACCGTACTGGATAGTAATGTTGTCTGACGCCAAAGACGGGTTTGGATAAGTGGTCATTTTCACACCGTTCAAGAAACCTTGCTCTTCAATGCCAGTTCCGCTTTCAGCTACAACGGCAAAGATGGCCAAGTTAACATCCAAACCGCCTTGCAGCATGGCTGTACTTTGAAACCACAATGATTGTGAAGGACCAGCAGTTGGACTCAGCCCAATGCGCGTCCAAGTGTACAGGCCATCAGAATCACCATCGGAGTCAGCAAGAAGAACCAGTGTGTCCGCTGGTGTTCCGTACAAAGGAGAAATATCAAGACCAATTGCAAAATCGGATCCTACCCAAGCCTCAGAATCAAAATTCACCCAGGTCATGGATGGAAAGTTCGTATCTGCATCAGCGAAGGCAACATCAGCACTTGTCAACATAGTGGCAGATGGGCCATCAGCAGTTGCCGAGGTTGCCTGCACATCGTCAAATGCTCTGTTCGCAGCAATATTATAAAGCTTGGCTTTAGCCGCAGCCGGAGAACCACTGACGTCTTCTTTAGAACCGAAAATGAATCCGGCACCGATCACGGTATAAGCACTGTTTGCGAGGAAGCCTCTGGCGTACTCAAGATTGTATTGAACTTGGCTTGGGTTCTGTGGATTGGTAAGTGCATTGGTACCGAATACGTAACCGCTGGCAGAGCTATACTGGATAAGTGAGCCACCCAACTCATCCCAACCCAACGTATCGGTTGCCGTAGCAGCAGCATTTCCGTCAGTGGTTGGCAGTTCGATCTGGCGGGCGACAACTTTTGTCACTTCCTGCTGAACGAATGATTGCGCCATGGCCCCGCCTGTTACAGCAACAGCCAATAAAGACATGTAGATTTTTTTCATTTGTTAAAGATTAAGGTTGTGTTAATAGGGCGCTGAAAGTAAGTAATATCTGAGAACGAAAATGTTAAAATTGCTTATCAATATGCATTTTCTCCCAGAGCACATCTTTCAGTTCCTGTATTCCAGTTTGAGCAACCGATGAGATGTAGACAACGGGGATATCCAAGTTGATGGTGGAAGCCAACTCCTTTTTCAATTCCTCATCCAACATATCGCATTTGGAAACGGCCAGTACCCGCTCCTTGTCCAAAAGCTCTGGATTGTACTGCTCCAGTTCATTCAGTAGCACATGATATTCGCTTACCACATCATCCGCATCTGCGGGTACAAGAAACAGCAGAATTGAGTTACGCTCAATGTGGCGCAGGAAACGCAATCCGAGTCCTTTGCCCTCATGAGCACCTTCAATGATCCCCGGAATGTCTGCCATCACGAACGACTGATGATCGCGATAGCTGACGATACCCAAATTAGGAACCAACGTGGTGAATGCGTAATCCGCAATTTCCGGTTTGGCTGCCGAAACAACCGAAAGCAAGGTCGACTTTCCCGCATTGGGAAAACCTACCAATCCGACATCGGCCAGAATTTTCAATTCGAGAATTCTCCATTCTTCCTGTCCGGGCTCGCCCGGTTGCGCATAACGTGGTGTTTGATTGGTGGATGATTTGAAGTGGACATTTCCTCTTCCACCGCGACCTCCCGCAACAAGGATCTGCTCCTCGCCATCTTCGGTTATTTCAAAGAGGACTTCTCCCGTTTCGGCATCCTTGGCCACTGTTCCCAAAGGAACCTCGATGACCTCATCTTTTCCGCTGGCACCGGTTGCTTCCGATTTGCCGCCATTCTCACCACCCCCTGCAATGATGTGTTTGCGATAACGCAGGTGAAGAAGCGTCCACATTTGCTTGTTGCCGCGCATAATGACATGACCACCGCGGCCGCCATCACCGCCATCGGGCCCGCCCAACGGGTTACCTCGCGAACGGAACAGATGCGATGAACCTGCACCTCCTTTGCCGCTGCGACAACAGATTCGGACGTGGTCTATGAAATTGCTTTTCATAATCGGTAGGGGTTAGTGTAAGGGCGTATGGCCATACGCCCCTACCGCGGTTCAATCAGGCTTTGCAATGGCACTACAGATACGGCCAAAAATCTCCTCAATGGAACCAACGCCATTCACCAATCGGAGTTTTCCTTGCGATTTGTAGAACTCTGCAACCGGAGCGGTCTGTGCATTATAGACGTCAATTCTGTTTTGGATAACGGCTGGGTCGGCATCATCTGCACGGCCCGAAACCTCGGCTCTTTTGAGAAGACGCGTTTTCAATTCCTCTTCCGGCACATCCAACGCTACCATCATGCTTACGGAAGTGTTCTTCCCTTCAAGAAGTTTATCCAATGCAGCTGCTTGGGCAGAGGTTCGTGGGAAACCATCAAAGATGAAACCCTTGGCGTTGGGATTCTTCTCAACCTCAGCACCCAACATATTGATGGTCACTTCATCTGGTACCAACTCGCCTTCGTCCATATAGCTTTTGGCCAATTTTCCGAGGTCAGTTTCATTTTTGATATTGAAACGGAACACGTCTCCGGTTGAAATGTGAACGAGCCCATAGTGGCTGATCAATTTTTCTGACTGGGTTCCCTTTCCAGCTCCCGGAGGGCCGAACAGCACAATATTCAACATGGCTTAATTATTTGGTTTTATCTGGTAAATAGCTGGCAGATTGCGACCAAGACCGTCATAGTCCAACCCGTAACCCACCACAAATCTGTCTGGTATTTCCTGCCCGATGAAATCGATGCGATAGCTTCCTTGAAATGCATCTGGCTTGAACAGAAGCGTGCAAATGCTCACCGAACTGGCTCCAGCATCCAACATCTTCTGTTTGATCTCACCCATGGTTTTTCCCGTGTCCACAATATCTTCTAAAAAGACAACATCTCTTCCAGCAACATCAGTTCCTATCGGCATCATCTCCTTCACTTCTCCCGTGGATGACGTTCCACGATAAGAACTCACGCGTAGAAAGCTCACTTCGCAATTCACCGTGATCTGCTTAATAAGATCAGAACCGAACATGAAGGCTCCATTCAGCACAACAACAAAAAGAGGTGATTTTCCCTGAAACCGCTGATTGACCTTAACGGCCATTTCAGCCACGGTTTTTCGAACCTCATCTTCCGAGAAGTAAGGCACAAATTCGAGGTCGTGAAGTTGAATGGTATCTGCCATGAATAAGACCTGCAAATGTAGCAAACAACAAGGACTGAATGCTGCTTACTTACCGCCTTTGGCTTTCAGGATATTGTCTCGCAGATTCTCCGTTTCTTGAACGTTCTCCCCGCTCGCCTTTCCAACGGCAATGGCGCTGTCTGCCCATTTAAGCGCAGAATTATAGTCGCCCGATCTGTAGAGTAGCGCAGCATACGTGTCGAGATACATGTACTGCGGATCCAAGTCCACCACCTTCGACATCCAGCCGATGGCTTTGGCGATCACTTCCTTGTTCTCCGCGTTCAAGTAAATGGTCCAACTGTAATTGTTGATATCGATGAGGAAATTCTCGAACCCGTAGAAGTCGATCAATTTCTGAACGCACTCGGCAAAGCCGCTCCAATCTCCTTTTCCTTCACAGAATTTCAATTGATACATGGATTTCGAGGCTTCCAGATCGTCTTCAATAAACGTATCAGCGAAATCCAAAACCGTCTGTAGGTCGGATTCATCCTGGCTTTTCATCGCTTTCTGCAGCATTCCGTAAGCAATTCCTGAAACCTTCTCGTCTACCTCTACTTTTCCGTAAAGATCAGTGTATGCTTTTCGGTTTTTCAGGAATTCCTCAACGTACTTTTCTGTCAGCGGGAACTTGTACATCACCGACCATGCAGCTTCGCTCATCCGATCTTTCTGTGCCGAAAGCCACTTTTCCACTTCGCCTTCTTCTGGGTTTTGACGCTTTTCCTCCTTGTCCTTGTTGGTGAATGAATTCACATAGAAATCAGGAAATTCGACCTTGTCCGTGACCTTCGATGGGTAATTCGGTTGGTTCGACTCATCAAGGGCCGCCTTCACCGCATCCACAAAATCACTCGGATTCTCCTTGTAACCGAACATCTTCCCCGCAAGCTTTCCATCGGGCGTGAACATCAGGTAACTCGGATAGCCCAGCACACGATATTTTGCACCGAGCACAACGCCATCGCCACGCTCCATGTCAACCTTCACGGAAATGAAATTCTGGTTCAACACATTTGCAACCACATCTGTTGGAAATGTCTTTTCATCCGCGACTTTGCACCATCCGCACCAATCGGTGTAGCAGTCAATAAACAAGTATTTGTTCTGCTTTTTCGCCTCATCAAACGCTTCTTTCCAAGTTCCCTCAAACCATTTGGTCTGCGCAAATCCAAGCGTGTTCAGAAGTAGAAATCCAGCAATAAGAAATGTCGTTCTCATGAAATTCGATTTGTGTTCAAATGTAGTTGAAATTGGTCTGAGAATTCGGTCTCAACAAGACGTTTAATCAACACCTGATTGCTTGGCGGAAGGTTTTACTTTTGCGGCATGAGTTACCGACCGAAGACAAAGCTGGGTATTTTGGGTGGCGGACAGTTGGGCCGTATGATGATCCAAGAGACCATCAACATTGATGTGGATGTTCATGTTTTGGATCCTGATCCGGATGCGCCTTGCCGCGATATTTCACACTCTTTTACCAACGGAAGTTTCAAGGATTACGATACGGTTCTCGCATTCGGAAAAGACATGGACGTGGTGACCATTGAGATCGAGCACGTGAATGTGGATGCGCTGGAGGAATTGGAGAAGCAAGGCGTAAAAGTTTATCCGCAACCGAATGTGATCCGGCTCATACAGGATAAAGGAGCCCAGAAAGAGTTTTATGCAGAACATGGAATTCCGACTTCGGATTACCGGTTGATAGGAGAAAATGAGGCTGAAAACCACACCGATTTCTTCCCTGTTTTTCAAAAATTGAGAAAAGGCGGTTACGATGGAAAAGGTGTTCAATCGCTGAAATCTGAGGAACATCTTGAAAAAGCATTCTCAGAACCAAGCGTGCTTGAAAAAGCGGTTGATCTTGAAAAGGAACTTTCAGTTATCGTTGCCAGAAACGCTTCAGGCGAAGTGAAAACCTTCCCAACGGTTGAGTTGGAGTTCAACCCAGTTGCCAATTTGGTGGAGTTTCTTTTCAGTCCAGCGAATGTTTCGGACGAAGTCGAAAGAACGGCTCAGGAAATTGCGCGAACCATCGCGGAAAAACTGGAGATCGTTGGTCTTCTGGCAGTAGAACTTTTCCTTGATAAAGAAGGGAATGTGCTGGTAAATGAAATTGCTCCGCGGCCACACAACAGCGGCCATCAGAGCATTGAAGGCAATTACACTTCGCAGTTCATGCAGCACGTTCGGGCCATTCTCAATATCAGTTTGGGAAACACGGAAATAGTGAAACCTTCGGTGATGGTGAATCTCCTTGGCGAAGACGGTTTTTCGGGCGAAGCCCAATACGAAGGCTTGGAAGATGTGCTTGCCCTGAAAGGTGTGAATGTGCATCTTTACGGAAAGCGGTTCACCAAACCGTTCCGCAAAATGGGCCACGTGACCATTATTGCAGATACATTGGAAGAGGCGAAAAGCACCGCCAAAAAAGTGCAACAAACCTTGAAAGTGAAAGCATGAGCAAACCACAAGTAGGCATAATCATGGGCAGCAGCTCGGATCTGAAAGTGATGAAAGACGCTGCCGATGTTCTCAAAGAACTGGGCATTGAATTCGAAATGACGGTTGTTTCGGCCCACCGAACCCCAGACCGAATGTTCGATTACGCCAAAAGTGCTGCAGACCGCGGCCTGAAAGTGATCATCGCTGGTGCTGGTGGTGCTGCACATTTGCCAGGAATGGTGGCTTCGTTGACACCGCTTCCTGTAATCGGTGTTCCTGTGAAAAGTTCCAACTCCATTGACGGTTGGGATAGCATTCTTTCCATCCTTCAAATGCCAAATGGTGTTCCTGTGGCGACTGTTGCCTTGAATGCCGCCAAAAATGCAGGCATTCTTGCTGCTCAGATCATTGGCGCTTCAGACAAAGAAGTGCTTCAGCGCATGGCCGATTACAAAGAAAGCCTGAAAGACAAGGTGATGCAAAGCAAGGACGAGGTTGAGGGGTATTCATCCTAAGTGCCTCATCTCATATAATTGTTGATTATATTTACAATTCATAAATATGATTAGCAATGGCAACCTTCACCACCACTCTCCCGAACGATCTTCTCGATCTTCTTTCTCAGAAGGCAGATGAATATCATCTTGCCAAGAACAAACTCATAGAAAAGGCACTTCGTGTTTATCTCGAACAGCTGACGCGAGCCGAATATGTGAAATCGTATAAGCGTGCGGCCAATGATTCGGATGCGCTGTTGATGGCCGAAGAAGGAATGGCGGATTATCTGCGTCAATTGAATGACGAATGAAACAGCGCGAGATCTGGCAGGCAAATCTGAATCCGACAAAAGGCAGCGAACAGGCTGGTTTCCGACCTGTTGTGATCATTAGCGGAAATCTGATGAACGAGTACTTGAATGTGGTGATCGCCTGTCCGCTCACTTCCAAATTGAAGAACTACAAAGGGCACGTCATCCTGCATCCGTCTGACCAAAATGGATTATCGGAACCTTCAGAGATATTGAATTTCCATGTCCGCTCCATCTCAAAAGACCGCCTCATGAAGCGGCTCGGCACCATCAGCGAAAAAGAACTGGAACTGACCAAGAAGGGTTTGAATGAGATCATGACCTTTTAGTGCCGTCAACTTTGAACAATTGAAGCATCAATTCTCCCCTTTGGGGAGATGCCGAAGGCAGAGGGGTTCACTTAACCCAACTTTAACCTCAGCAGTAAGGCTTTAGTTGTAAATTCGGCAAGGTCAAGTTGCTGCATGAAACAACTTCTACTTTCCATTTTCACCATCTCGTTTGCGTTGAGTTCCATGGCCCAAACGAGCGATTTCCCTGTTGGCGCGCGCTCTGCGGGAATGGCCAACGCCAGCGTTTGTCTTACCGACATTTGGGCAATTCACCATAACCAAGCGGCCATGGTGGGAATGGAGCAGGCAGGCGTTGCAGCGTATTACGAAAACCGCTTCCTTATTTCGAACCTCAATCTGCAAGGAGCAACGGCAGTCCTTCCAACACCCAAATTGGGCGTTTTCGGTCTGAGCTACGAGCGATTCGGAAACAACCTTTTCAACCAAAGCCGAGTTGGTTTGGCCTACGGAAAACGACTTTGGAAATTCCTCTCGGTAGGTTTGCAGATCAGTTACCTGAACACGCACATTGCCGAGAATTATGGCAACCGCCACAGCTTTATTGCCGAGATCGGCATCCTGTCGCAAGTGACCCCGAAGTTGAGAATCGGTTTCCACGCCTTCAACCTGACGAGAACAAAACTGGCGGACGCGTATGACGAGCGCGTGCCGATGAACTTCCGATTGGGCATGCAGTACGATTTCTCGAAAAAAGTGCGCATGGCCGTGGAAGGTGAAAAAGACCTGAATCTGCCGCCCGTTTTCAAAGCAGGTGTAGAGTATTTTCCTGCTGATGTTTTTGCCATACGTGTCGGTGTCGGAACCGCGCCATTTCACGCGGATTTCGGTTTCGGACTCCGCCTGAAATACTTGCATTTTGATATTGCCGGATCGATACATCCAGTACTCGGATTCTCACCAAAAGCCTCGCTGGCCTACCGTTTCAACGCCTTCAACAAGAAGAAGAAAAAGTGAAAAGCGGTCTGAAATACGGTCTGCTGGTGATGCTCCTTTTCGGGAGCATTTTTGCCTATGGGCAGGATACCGAGGCCGAACAGGAACAGCTCATCCAGACACGTATTGAGACCATTGCGGAGCAGTTGAGCGACACCGATCCGAACTTGGATTACAACACACTGCTGGACGACCTCCTCTATTTTGCGGAACATCCGATCAATCTCAATTCGACCAACACAACGGAACTTGAACAGCTTCCGATGTTGGATGATATTGAGGTGGCCAACCTCCTGAGTCACATCGATGCGAATGGCAAGCTGCTGAACATTTACGAGCTACAGGCGGTGGACGGTTTTACCATTCCGCTTATCCGCCAAATTGAGCCGTTTGTGAAAGTTTCGGACGATCCAGATGCCACCAAATTCTCTTTTAAAGAGATGATGAAAGAAGGCACGCACGAACTTGTTCTGCGCTACCAGCAAGTAGTGGAGCAGCAGCAAGGTTACGCGCCCATCGAAGACAGTCTTTTGGAGCAAAGCCCGAACAGTCGCTACCTCGGTTCGCCTCAGAAATACTACGCGAGATACCGTTTCAACTACGGCAATAAAGTGCTTTGGGGACTTACGATGGAGAAAGATCCAGGCGAGCAGTTCTTCAAAGGCAGTATGAAGCAAGGCTTCGATTTCTACAGCGGACACATCTTCATTCGGAATATCGGCAAGGTGAAGGCGGCTGCGTTGGGAGATTTTCAGGCGCAGTTCGGTCAAGGCTTGACGCTTTGGACAGGTCTTGCCTTCGGGAAATCGGCCAGCGGCACCAACATCAAGCGCAGCGCACGCGGACTGCGACCTTACACTTCCGTGGATGAGAACCGATTTCTGCGCGGTGCGGGAGCCACACTTCAGTTCGGGAAGATCGAAGTGACCGCATTCGGTTCGTACAAATTGCTTGATGCGAACATCACCACATCCAACGATACACTTACCGAAACGCAAGAATCTGTCAGTTCCATTTTCAGCAGCGGTTTTCACCGAACCCCGAACGAACTGGTTGACCGACAGTCCATTACGGCAGCCGTTTATGGTGGAAATGTGAGTTACAAAGGACGAAGGCTTTCGGTCGGCCTGACCGCTGTGAGCTACAATTTTTCGAAGCCTGTTCAGCGCAGTGATGACCTTTACAACATCTACGAGTTCTCGGGCAAGCAGAACAGCAACTATGGCCTCGATTACAGTTACGTGTGGAAGAACTTTCACTTTTTCGGTGAGTTCGCGCTGAGCCAGAATTTGGGCTTCGCCACGATAAATGGTGTTTTCATGACGTTGGATCCGCGCGTTACGCTCACCGCCATGGTGCGCCACTTGCAACCGCAGTATCAGGCACTTTACGCCAACGCAGTTACCGAGAATTCGCGGGTGAACAACGAGACGGGCTACTATCTCGGTTTCAGCCTCAACCCGTTCAAAAGCTGGTTTCTGAACGGTTATTTCGACATTTTCAAATTTCCATGGTTGCGTTACCAAGTGAACGGACCTTCGTTCGGGTACGAAACCTTGGCACAGTTGATCTATCGACCATCCAAAACCTTTGAGGTCTATTTCCGATTCCGACAGAAGAACAAACAGCTGAATCAATCATCTGCGTATACCGAAGCACCGATCACGGGAATCGAAAACGGGCTGCGCACCAATTACCGACTCAACCTGCAATTCAGTCTGAGCAAGACGATAAAATTGCGCAACCGACTGGAATACACGCGCTACAAACGAGGCGATCAGGCCGCACAGCAAGGCTTCATCATCTATCAGGATTTCATCTTCTCACCTGTCAATTTTCCTGTGTCGTTCAATGCGCGTTTGGCCTATTTCGATACCGACAGCTACGATTCGCGCATCTACGTTTACGAGAACAACGTTCTTTACGCCTACTCCTTCCCAGCGTACTATTATCGCGGCATGAAAGCCTACCTGACGCTGCATGCACGACTTCAGCGGCACATTGACGCGTGGGTGCGCGTTTCGAACATCTTTTACAACAACCGCGACCACGTTGGATCGGGTTTGGAACAGATCAATGGCAAGCACCGAACGGACGTGACGGTTCAGCTGCGTTTCAAGTTCTGAAAACCTGTCGGGAATCATTCAGAACGGGCAACTCCGAAACCTATATTTACCGCGATTTTCAGACCCACGAATGGTATCATTTGACAATACGGAAACCGCCTTTGCCGATCGAACAGACCGTGAGTTGAACCGCGCGCATCTGCTGTTCAAATTGGTGGGAAGTCCTGCGCTGGTCAAATTCGGAGAATCGGCTTTGAACCTGGCGTTGGCGCTCAAATTGCCCGTCAAGGGAATTATCCGTGCCACGGTTTTCAACCACTTCTGTGGTGGAGAGCACATTACAGATTGTGAGACCACCATCGAGCGATTGCATTCTTCGGGCATTTACACGCTCCTC
Source organism: Flavobacteriales bacterium (assembly GCA_016124845.1). Taxonomy (NCBI): domain Bacteria; kingdom Pseudomonadati; phylum Bacteroidota; class Flavobacteriia; order Flavobacteriales; species Flavobacteriales bacterium. The sequence goes on along the minus strand of WGMW01000015.1, from coordinate 28,274 downwards.
GATTATTCTGCCGAAGGCAAGGAAACAACGGCCGATTTTGAGCATGCGGCCACCGAGACCATCGCCACCATCCGCATGGCGCATCAGGATCCGCGGGTTCCGTTCTCGGTTTTCAAACCGACAGGTATCATTCCACATCGCCTTTTGGCAAAGAAGAATGCAAAGGCCAAATTCAACCAGGAGGAAGAATTGGAGTGGAAACTGGCCATGGAGCGCATTACCATGATCTGTGAGGCTGGAAAGGAGAATAACGTTCCGATCTTTATTGATGCCGAGGAAACGTGGTTTCAGGATGCGATAGATGAGCTTGCGGAAGAGCTGATGCAGACCTACAATCGCGAACGCGCCATGATCTATAATACCGCTCAACTCTATCGGAAAGACCGTTTGCAGTTTCTGAAGGACAGCTTCGCGAAAGCGCAGAAAGACGGCTACAAACTGGGCGTGAAACTGGTGCGCGGTGCGTACATGGAAAAGGAGCGCGCCCGTGCCAAAGAGCAAGGTTATCCGTCACCGATACATGCCACCAAAGCAGATACCGACCGCGATTATGACCTGGCGCTTCGCTTCTGCGTTGAAAATCACCCGCATATTGAAGTGCTGGCGGGAACACACAACGAGAAAAGTTCGAAATACTTGGCAGAGCTGATGGTTGAAAAAGGACTGCAACCCAACGATGGTCACATCTTTTTCTCGCAGTTGTATGGCATGAGCGACAACATCAGTTTCAACTTGGCGGCAGAGCACTACAATGTGGTGAAATACGTTCCTTACGGCCCCATTCTGGAAGTGATGCCCTACCTGATCCGCAGGGCCGAGGAGAACACTTCCATCGCGGGTCAAACTGGGCGGGAATTGTCTCTTATCATCAAAGAAAAGGCGCGCAGACGGGCTTCGTGAGCCTGTTATCGGCATTGGTCGAAAACTTGAACATTTGACCCCGACCAACGTACACTAAAAGTTAATAAACGGTGTTCGTTGTAGTATGGGAGAATCGGTAGGGAACGGAAATCCTCAATTTGAGTCCTTGGCACCAAGTGCCGAAATGAAGTCGCTGTTGGACCATTCCGACCGCAGCATCATTTTCATCGACAAAGAGTTCCGGATCCTTTGGTTCAATGCGCGCGCTTCGCGCGATATGTATTCGTTCTTCAAGGAAGAGCTGAAAACAGGCAATTCGTACTGGGATTATGTGGATCAGAATCAGAACAAACGGTTCATCCGCAACTTCCAAACGGCTCTCAAAGGCCGAACCATCAGTACAGAACAGAAGATCACCAAACCTTCTTCCAGCAGCGAAATGTGGATCGAAGGCCGTTTCAGTCCCATGTATGGAAAGAGCGGTGACATTGATGGCGTGATCTATTCGTACATCAACATTTCCGACCGTAAACGACTGGAACTCGAAAATCAGGAGAACGAGCTGGTGCTTCAGGCCATTGACCACAACAACTCGCACGGATTTGTGCTGGTGGATGAGGACAATCGCATCATCAGCGCCAACATGCTGGCTGCTATGCTTTTGGCAACCGTACAAGAGAATCTCGATTACTACAGCCAGAACATCATCGACAGCATTCACCCTTATTGGAGAGAAGAATTTGAGGGTGGGTTGAAAGTGGCGCGGCATGGAGGAACTGTGGCCATTGAGTTTGATAAACCTGCACCCGAATCGAGCACGATAGAGATTCGCTTTACGCCTGTAAAACACCGTTTGGGAAACCTGCATCTGGTTTCCATCTGGATGTTCGACATCACGGACAAGAAGCAGGCGGAGCGGGCGGTGGTCCGTTCGGAGGAAAACTTGCGTGCGGTGTTCAACAGCAGTTCGCAAACGTTCTATCTGCTTGATAGAAAACTGAACATTCTCGCCTTTAACCAACCTGCTGCCGACCTTATCCGCGAACAGTACAATATTGAGTTGAAAACAGGAATGAACGTGGTGGACATCACCCCGAAAGAAAATCTGGTTCAATTCAAGGTTGAGGTCGAGCGCGCCTTTTCGGGAAGAAGAGTGCAGGTGGAAAAGCATTTTGCGTTCGGAGGAAAGGAATATTGGTTCGACCGCCACATCAATCCCGTCAAGAATTCCAAAGGAGAAATTGACCGTGTCACGCTTTGGTCCATCGACATCACCGATAGGAAAAAGGCGGAGAAAGCCCTGAAAGAGAATGAATCGAAATTCAGGAAACTGGCCAGTCTGCTTCCTGTCGGGATCTATCAGGTTGACGCCAATGGCAACGCCACATACATCAATGAAAGTCTGCAATTGATCATCGGTTGCGACATGGTCTCCATCCTTGATGGCAGCTGGACCAAGCAGATCCATACGGATGATGTGAAAGCCGTGAAAGCTGCTTGGAATACGGTTTCGAAACGGAAAGAAGCGTTTTCGATGGAGTATCGGTTCAGGACCCAAATGGGCAAAACGGTGCACGTGCTGGAGCAGGCGCAACCGCTCTTCAGTCATTTGGGCGAATACAGAGGTTACCTCGGCACCATCATCGACATTACCGAGCAGAAGCAGGCGCAACAGCTGCTTCAGGAAAAGCAGGTGGCGGAAAATTCGCTGAAGTTCCGCTCAGATTTCTTGGCAAGTATGAGCCATGAGATACGAACGCCTCTGAACGGCATCATGGGATTGAGCGAGATCCTGCTCGACACAAAACTGACAGACGACCAGAAATCCAAGGTTCAGAACATTCTGGGTGCCAGCAAAGACCTGCGTTCCATCGTAAACGATGTGCTCAACCTCTCTGAACTGGAAGCGGGGAAAGTGGCCTTGCAGAAGGAGGCTTTCACGGTTGCCCAGTTGATCGAGACGATCGCGGAGCGGTACGAACCCGAAGCCAAGGCCAAGAAACTGAAGCTTTCGTTCGATATTCCGAAGGAGGAGATTCCGCTGAACACCGACAGACGAAGACTGACACAGGTGCTTTCGAATCTGGTCCGCAACGCCATCAAGTTCACCGAAAGAGGATCGGTTTCCGTTACGGTTATAGCCGAAACGGCCGATAAGCTCCGCTTTAAAGTGACCGACACGGGACCTGGAATTCCGAAAAAGGATCAGAAGAAGTTGTTTCAGGATTTCTCGCAACTACAGCACACCACCGCACAGAATTTGGAAGGAACAGGACTTGGACTTTCCATCAGCAAGAAGTTGATGCAGTTGCTCGGAGGCGAGATCGGAGTGGAAAGTACCCCAAGCGTTGGCAGCACTTTTTGGATCACATTGCCTGTAACGGGCAAGCTGAAAGAAGTTCCGAAGTCGAAAAAATTGCCCGAACCAAAGCCCATCAAACGGAACGTGGAAGGCATCAAAGTACTTCTTGTAGAGGACAACCTGATCAATCAGCAGGCCTTCAAGATCATGCTACAGAAAATGGGCTGCAAAGTGGATGTGCTTTCGAATGGGAAACAGGCCGTGGAGAACTTCGACAAGAGCAAGTACGACATCGTTTTCATGGACATACAGATGCCAGAAATGGACGGACTTCAGGCAACATCAGAGATCAAGAAACGCTACGAGCACGTGCCTCCTGTTATCGGCCTGAGCGGTAATATTCTTCAGCGCGATGAGGATGGAAATCTGAAATCGGATATGGACGACCTGCTACTGAAACCCGTTGTGGCCAACGACATTGAGCGCATGATCAAAAAGTGGGTGGCCTGATCACATCATTGTTTCGCCTTCCAACTTTGCAGGAATTCTGAGCCAACTCTTCGGAACCGTGTGGCGCGTTTCCACCCAATGTCCGAATTTTTCCTGATGAACTTTTGAATCATCCGTGATCCATAGATCGGGAGCAATGACCGTTTTCGGTTGCGAAAGCCACGCGCCCCACCACGAGAAAGTGCTGTTCGGGATGATGTGATGCTGGCACAGGCTCATCAACCGCATGTGATCCATGTGGTCTTCCATACTTGGCACAAACTGGTGAGGCACATCGAATTTCAGGTTCGATTCGATCCAATCGATCTCATCGGAGAAAACAAGCAGGTTGAGTTCGGGAACGATTTCCTTCATCCGTTCAACAGCCCGTTTAAAGTATTCGATGGAGCAGATATTGTGCAGCGGATTTCCCAGAAAATCGCCTCTTCGGATGCTGAAAGCAACTGTGTTCCCGTTGATCGCGTCAGCAATTTGCTGAACATTTGCGGGCATCGGTCTTACAAACCGAAATGCATTCCGCACTTCATTTTCGGCATCAGCAAAGAACTGCTCGGTGCTGAAATATCCTTCGATGTAGCTGTTCCTGTAAGGCCGCTTCAGTTCCTCATCAAACTTGGAAAGGTCTTCCTTCACAATTACTTTCCGATGCCTTGGCGCCCAACTGTCACGCAGAAGATTGAAACGGTATTCCAAGAAGTTCTTGCCGTTTTTGCTTCGGACGAATTCAATTTCTTGGTTGGAAGCGATCGGAGTTCGGATATGGAAACGGTCCAAGATGAACGAACGGTGGCCTGAGTTCTTCTCAAACCAGGAAAGATCCAGTTTCAGTTCGGTGCCTACACGTTTGGCAGCGGCCAAACCATAGGCGTATTGAAACATCTGGTTTCCAGGACCCTGAAATATCTTGACGATAATCATCGCTGCGTGATTCCTTGCAGCAAACTTAGGATTATACGCTCTTGCTGAACATCTGCTCGGCCGAAGTTCCGTTCCAAACAAAATCATCCAAGGCCATGCAGATGGTGCGGATGAACGCGCGGCCCTGTGGTTTCACGTCAATGCCGTCTTCAGTAATGGTGAGCAGATCGTCCGCCAAATGTTCCGAAAGCCGACCGACCACGATCTCACGCTCCTTTCGGTCTTTCAACATATCGAGTTCGCAATGGAAACCACACATCAGATCGAGGATTGCTCTGCGTATAACGAGGTCGCGTTCGGTGTGAAGATGCCCTTTCACCAATGGTATCTCACCTGCATCTATACGTTCCAAATACGCTTCCACCACCAACGGATTCTGCGCCAGCGAACTCCATGCATCGCTGATGGCAGAAACTCCCAGACCGATCAATGTGTTGTTGTGATTGGTGGTGTAACCCATAAAATTGCGGTGAATGGTTCCTTTCTGCGCAGCAATGGCCAATCCATCGTCAGGTTTCGCAAAGTGATCCATGCCTATCTCCACATAACCGTTCTCCAGCAGCTTCTCGCGCCCCGCGTTGTACAGCGCCAATTTTTCCAATTCCTTCGGAAGGTCATTCTCATCGTACCCGCGCTGCGAAGGACTTTTCCATGGAACGTGGGCATAACTGTAAAATGCAATGCGGTCTGGCTGCAATACTGAAACCTTCTCGAAGGTGTCCATCAAGCCTGTCAAAGTCTGCTTCGGAAGCCCGTAGATCAGGTCGAAATTCACCGATCTGTATCCCCATCTTCGCGCATCTTCCGTAACCTGACGAACCTGCGCGAACGTCTGCACACGGTTGATGGTCTGCTGCACCACGGGATCAAAATCCTGAATGCCGAGACTGATGCGTGTGAATCCACGCTTGCGCAATTCGCGCAGATGTTCTTCGGTGGTATTGTGCGGATGCGCTTCAAAACTGAACTCCGACCTTTCGGTCGTTTCGGTCAATTCCAAAATGCCGTCCATCATCATTCCCAAATTGGCAGCTGAGAAAAATGTGGGTGTTCCGCCACCCAAATGCACTTCGGCCAAACGTGGTTTTTCGCCAAGCAGATCAACATACATGCGCCACTCTTTCAGAATGGCATTGATGTACGGTAATTCCACCGTATGATTGACCGTGATCCGCTTGTTGCAGCCGCAATAGGTGCACAGGCTTTCGCAGTAAGGCAGATGGATGTAGAGCGAAAGCCCCTCTTCCCTGTCCTTCGCGTAGCTGGCTTTTAGACGCCTCAGGTGTTCATCCTTCGTAAACCCGGCCGTGTTCCAATGCGGAACGGTCGGGTAACTGGTGTACCGCGGACTCGGAATGTTGTATTTTCTGATAAGATCCGTGTTCATGGCGTGTGACATTCTGTGGTCTGTCCCGCTGGCGTCATTTCCATTTTCGGGCTCACATAAGGTATTCCCAGGTTCATTCCCCTCAGTATGAAAAGCACTCCCATCACAGCAAACATTACTGGGAGCAATTTTCGGACTTTTGTGCGCCATTGAACTGAGATGAGGTCACCCGCAAGAATGACAGTTATCATCATCGGCACGGTTCCAAGTCCGAAAGCAGCCATAAAAGCAGCACTTTGAAGTGGTGCGCTCATGGCCAAAGCACCTGCCAGACCAACGTATACCAATCCGCAAGGAAGCAATCCGTTTACCAGGCCAAGGGCCAACGGCCCAACTGGACTTTTGCTCTTGAAAACACCTTGAAATGTTCCTTTCAATCTTAGAAACAGCTGCGCGAACTTGGATGTCGGGTCAACCTTTTTGGTGATGCTTTTTGGCAAAATGAGAAACGCCAGAATCAGCACACCGACAGCAATGGAAAGTCCTTGCTGAAAGTTTCCGAACGAAAGCTGTTTACCAAGAAAACCGACAATGAGACCAAGTAAAGCGTAAGTAGAAACGCGACCGAAATTGTAGGCCAATCCACGAATGATCCCTGCCCAGCCATGTTTGCCGCCCATTGGCACCGAAAGCGCAATGGGGCCGCACATGCCAATGCAATGGAAACTGCCCAAGGCTCCGATGGCAAATGCGGTAAGAAACATCAGTTTACGAACAGGTCATCCTGCTGGAAGTAGGTTTTTCCGTTCGCCTTCCACTCCACTTTCACCAAGTATTTTCCTGCAATAAGTTGGCTGGACGGAACCGCAAGAACCGATTCAACCGCATCTTTCACAAGAAGAATATCCTTGGTGTCATCAGAAGGGCGGAAAAATTGAATTTTCACATCCTCGGCCTTCTCAGAAAAAGCAAGCTGATACGCATCAGCAGCTTTGGTAATGGTCACCTTCTGACCATCGCTGTTGGCGTTGTTCATTTGATCGATGCGCTCCTGATAGGCAATTTCCTGCTCGTAGTAATCATCTGCCACAAGGTCAAAATCCTGATTGACAGCCATGTAGACCATGAACAGCATGAAGGCCACGAACGAGCCATAAAACAATGCAATACGTGTTCCCCAACCCATTTTAATTTGGTTTTTGAATCCCCCGTCTCGATTTGCTTCGCCATCGAGCCACCCCCTTAAAAGGGGGAATGAGCCCCATCCTCCTTTCAAAGGAGGTGCCGAAGTACGAGGCGGAGGATTGAATCATTTCTTTTCAACTTGTCAACTATTCTTCTTGTCAACTATCTACTTAACCCAGGTGCAGGGCCGATGAAGTTGGTCTTCACTTTCTTCAGCAGCTTGTCACCACTATAAATTCCTACCACAACTTTTGTCTTGCGGTCTTTGACCTGATCGCGTGGAACCTCCACAAACATAACGCCTTCGGTGGTTCCCTGTGCTTTGAGCGTTACTGAATCGCCTACCATTTTAATGGTTCCGAATCCGTTGATCACACGTAGATCGAGCGGCATGTCTTCAGCCGTTTTGTTGATCACTTTGAAGTTGTACAAATTCGTTATTGTGTTGTTCTCACCTTCCTGATAAAGCATGCCAGGTGTGCGGAGAACGGTGGCACCAATGTCAGAACGCGTAACGATCAATCCCACCATCACAATCATCAGAATGCTCAACACGGCCGTGTATGCTTTCAGCCGAAGTGTGAACTGAAACGGCTTTCCAGTAGAAATGGTCTCTTCGCTCTTGTAACCGATCAAAGCTTTTTCAAATCCGACCTTTTCCATCACCGTATCGCACGCATCCATACAGGCCGTGCAATTGATGCATTCCAGCTGCGTACCGTTTCGGATGTCGATGCCCGTTGGACACACATCCACACATTGATGACAATCGATGCAATCGCCTTTCCCTTCGGCTGCGCGGTCTTCGCCTTTGCGCCACTTGCTGCGGCCTTCGCCCCGTTTGTGGTCGTAGGCCACGATCATGGAGTTACGGTCAAGCATCACGCCCTGCAATCGTCCGTACGGACAGATGTTGGTGCAGACCTGTTCGCGCATTCTGGCAAACACTCCGTAGAAGACCAAGGTGAAAACAATGATCAGCACCAGACCAACGATGTGCTCCGCAGGCGGATCGGTGATGATGCTTATCAACTCATCTGAGCCGATGATGTATGCCAAAAACGTGTTGGAAATGAGAAACGAAACCGCCAAAAACAAGAAGTGCTTCAAGCCTTTCTTGCGGATCTTCTCTGCATTCCATGGCATGGCATCCAACCGCTGTTGGTGCTTCCAATCCCCTTCTATCCAATACTCAATTCTGCGGAAAAGCATTTCCATGAAGATGGTCTGCGGACAGAACCAACCACAGAAAATACGACCGAAGGCCACCGTGAACAGTACAATGAAAAGTACCGCAACGATCATGGCAAGACCGAAGATGTAGAAATCCTGCGGCCAGAAGACCTGTCCGAAGATGACGAACTTCCTTTGCAGGATGTTCACCATCAAAAGCGGCTCACCACCGATCTTGATGAACGGTGCCCCGAAGAGCACCGCAAGCAGAAAGTAGCTCAGCCATTTGCGGTAGTTGTAATACCTGCCAGCTGGTTTCTTGGGATAGATCCATTTTCTGTTACCTGTCTCATCAAGCGTTGACAGGTGATCTCTAAATGACCCTTCTTCGTCTTTCGTCTCCATTTCTCAGTCAATTGGGTCGGACATGCCGATGGTTTTTTCAATCTTTTTTGACCTCCTTTCCGCTTCGCGGTTCCCTCTTGCAAGGGAGACGTTGGGAGAGGTCCATTTCACTCCCCAGCATTGGCCGTGGCCGCTGCATCGGGAGCTTCCTGTACATCTGTAGAATCTGCTGGAGCAGCAGCTGGTTCAACAACTTCGCCCGACCACAGATCACCTTGCGGTTCTTTCGCATTTGGCGGATTAGAGCCTTGCAATGAAAGAACATAAGATGCCACCTCTTGGATCTGCCGTGGCGTAAGTTGCGATTCCCACGAGATCATACCCTTTGCAGGAACACCATATTTGATGGTCTTGAACACGTTTTTGATACCACCGCCATGCAACCAGTATTGATCTGTGAGGTTTGGTCCCACACCGCCTGGCATACTTCCGCCCGTGGCACCGTGGCAGGCAATACAAAGCGTTTGGAATTTCTCTTTGCCATTGGCGATAGAGGTGGCATCGGTGAGCAACTCTACGCTGCTTTCATCCACATTATTGGCCGAACTTGCCAAGAAGGCTGCCTTCTGTTCTTCGGCCACGGCCATTTCTGCCAAGTACTCTTCCTCTTGCGAAAGACCTCCTCCAAAGTGGTAATACGCAATGTAAACCACACCGAACACAATGGTGAAGTAGAACATGTACAACCACCAAGGCGGAAGCTTGTTGTCCAACTCGCGGATGCCATCATATTCGTGATCGAGCATGATGTCGCCTTCCTGCTCAACAGGAACGGCACCCGAAAGACTGCCCGTCCAGATGCTTTCGGCAACGGACTCTTCCACCGCCTCTTCTTGTTTTGATGTTCGCAAAGATCTGATGAGACTGTTCAGGTTGAACAGCATTCCCAACAGCACGACCAGTAGGAAGAGGTCAACGATGACCATGATCCAGAAAAGGCCGTCCGACATTTCGAACATGGGTTTCGCAGCGCTGGCATCGCCTTGGGCAAATGCCGATGCAGAAGTGAACAACAGACCTGTTCCAACAACTGCCGCCACGTTTTTGGCTGCTCCTTCCCACTTTCCTTTCCACAGTTCTTTATCAGAAAGCAATCCTTTGGTAACGCCTGCCACCACCCAAATGAGGATGAGCATGAGTATTGCGAATGACGCAAGCACCCAGAATACGGCCGTATCATTGGCCGAGACGATGTTCTCCCATGGAACAGGCACTTTCGATTCCTGCGCGTTTGCGCTGGTTGCCAACAGCGTTAAAAGAGCCGCTACAGGCAACTTGTATTTGTTTGTGAACCAACGTGTTTTCATATCTCAGTTTTTATTGGTTGAATCCTGACTGTCTTCCAATGGCAGCATGCTTACCTCATCGAAGTAGGACTTGCTTTGCTTGAACACATAAGCGGCAACCACCAAAAAGAAGGTGAAGAAGATGATGAAGGAGAGAACAGGATAGATGTCGATCCCAGCGATCGTCTCCATATGATGTTTGATGAACTTTAACATGACCTTTATTCTTTATTGAGTTACCATGGCCGCTTGTGCGTCCTTCACTTTAATGTCTGTTCCAAGGCGCTGGAGATACGCGATCAACGCCACGATCTCGGTCTGCGGAAGCACCTCAATGTTGTCCTTCTTCAAGTTGTCAGAGATCTTTTGTGCTTGTGCCATCAGGTCGTCAACCGCCACTTGGTCGTAGCCTTCATCGTAGGGTACACCCAAGGTCTGCATGACCCTGATCTTATTCGGAGTTAGCGATGTGCTCAACTCATTCTCAAACAACCAAGGATAGGATGGCATAATGGTTCCTGGCGACATGGAGGATGGATCCCACATGTGGTTGTAATGCCAGCTGTCGCCATACTTACCACCAATACGGTGCAGGTCAGGCCCTGTTCGTTTAGAACCCCACTGGAACGGGTGATCGTAAACGAATTCCCCTGCTTTGGAGTATTCTCCGTAGCGCTCGGTCTCGCTGCGGAAAGGGCGTACCATCTGCGAATGACAGTTGTAGCATCCTTCGCGGATGTAGATGTCACGGCCTTCCAACTCAAGCGGTGTGTAAGGTTTCACGCTGGCAATGGTTGGAACGTTGCTTTTCACAAGCATGGTGGGAATGATCTCAATAATTCCACCGATGGCAACGGCCACCAAACTGAACACTAACATCTGTACGGGTCTGCGCTCAATAACGCGGTGCCAACCCTCATTGCCATGAGAAGTGTATTCTTTGGTCAACGGTACTGCTGATGCCTCTTCCTCGGCCTGGAAAGTACCTTGGCGCATGGTGGCGACCAGGTTGTAGAGCATGGTAATTACCCCAATGATGTAGATACCACCACCGAATGCTCTTGCCGCATACATCGGTTTGATCTGCGTAACGGTTTCCAAGAAGTTAGGGTACTGAAGAAACCCTTCGGCCGTAAACTGCTTCCACATCAAACTCTGGGTAAAACCTGCCCAATACATTGGCAACGCATAGAACAGAATCCCAAGCGTACCGATCCAGAAGTGGAAATTGGCCAGTTTGTCAGAATAGAGCTTGGTGTTCCAAAGTCTTGGGATGAGATAGTAAAGGATGCCGAACGTGAGGAATCCGTTCCATCCCAGACCTCCAATGTGCACGTGGGCGATGGTCCAATCGGTAAAGTGACTGATGGCGTTCACATTTTTCAGCGAAAGCATCGGACCCTCAAAGGTGCTCATACCATAAGCGGTCACCGCCACCACCATGAACTTCAGCACGGCACTTTCGCGGACTCTGTCCCACGCACCACGCAGGGTAAGCAGACCGTTGAGCATACCGCCCCAGCTCGGAGCGATCAGCATCAGCGAGAAAACCGTTCCGAGGGTCTGTGCCCAATTTGGCAATGAACTGTACAACAGGTGGTGCGGGCCCGCCCAGATGTAAATGAAGATCAGCGCCCAAAAGTGAATAATGGAAAGTCTATATGAATACACAGGTCGACCTGATGCCTTCGGAATGAAGTAATACATCAACCCCAGATAAGGCGTGGTCAGGAAGAATGCCACCGCATTGTGGCCATACCACCACTGCACCAGCGCATCCTGAACACCTGCGTACCAGCTGTAGCTTTTCAAGAAAGAAACAGGAAGCTCAAAGCTGTTCACGATGTGCAGCATGGCCACCGTGACAAACGTGGCGATGTAGAACCAGATGGCCACATACAAGTGGCGTTCCCTTCTTTTGAGAATGGTCATGAACATGTTCAGACCGAACACCACCCAAACCAGCGCAATCGCGATATCGATCCACCATTCCAACTCCGCATATTCTTTACCAGTGGTGATTCCGAACGGAAGCGTGGCCACGGCCGAAAGAATGATCAGCTGCCAACCCCAGAAGTTGATGTTGCTCAGCGCATCGCTCCACATTCTCGTTTTCAGCAGTCGCTGCAATGAGTAGTAAACGCCCATGAAGATGCCATTCCCTACAAAGGCAAAGATCACCGCGTTGGTGTGCAACGGTCGTATCCTACCGAAAGTGAGGAACGGTGTCAAAAAATTGAACATGGGATCCACCATCTGCAAGGCAGCGGTAAGACCCACCAGCATACCGATGATGCCGAACGCCATAGTAGCGAAGGCAAACTTTCGGACGATGCCATTGTCATACTGGAAGGTTTCCTTTTCCATCTTGATCATTTATTGGTTTCTGAAGATTTTTTGTCGTCAAATAGAATGCGCATGGCCGGTGTCTCATCATCATCGAACTGCCCATTGCGCACAGCCCACAGAAATGCTCCCAAGAAGCCTGCTGCGGCCACAATACTTACAGCTATTAGTAGATAGATCACACTCATTGCAGGCACAAAAATGCCCAGTGTCCGTTAGGCACCTGCTGAGTGCGGTCACAGATGAAACTGATCGATGTCAGAAACCTGAAAATGAGGTTGAAATATTCAAACACAATTAATGAGAATCTTCAAAAAGTCCCTTCCAACGAGGTCTTATCAAAGCGATTTTGATGCTAACTTCAAGTCCTCATGTTTCCGTTGGGGTCACTTGTTCTTTGTGCTTGCCAAGATTCCTCCGTACGCGCATGGCAAGGGAGAGTTTAGCCGCCCCTACAACAGTACTAATGGAGTGCCCGAAAGTGTTGGACTGATGATTCTTATCGCCTGCATCGTCTTTTTCGGCTATGTGGCCTTTCGGGTCAACAAAGGCTTAAAGAAAAAACCCTCCAAAAAAATTCAAAAGCACAGGAAGAAGAACCTAAGAAACTAAGAATTACCCGCTCTAAACTTCCCTTTATCTATCCGAAAAGGCAGCCTACCATTTTTCAAAGACATCTTTCCGTTTATCCTCGGCTGCTTTCCTTTTTTCTAAGGCTTACTTTCCATTTTAACGGGCAGATTACAATTTTTCAATGGCATACACTCGTTAAAAAAAGGCGGATTACCATTTTTCAAGGGCGTCTCATCGTTACTCAAGGTCATCTTTTCGCTAAACAAAGGCTGCTTTTGTCGTTGATGACAGCTCCAACCGAAAAGTATGGGCTATAGAACCTTCTCCTCACCCCAATTTCCGCTTCGCCATCAAAGCCGTGGTCACCGTTGTAAACAGCACCACCGAAACGGAACTCAACGGCATGAGAATAGCAGCCATTACGGGCGAAAGCATTCCTTGTACGGCAAAAGAAAGTCCCACCAAGTTGTAAAGAAGAGACAGTACAAAAGCCCCAAGAACCACATTGCGCGATCGTTTGGCCAGCTTGATCAACTGCGGAAGTTTTTGGAACGAATCTGCGGTCAGAATTCCATCCGAAGCGGGCGTAAACTGACTATTATCCTCAGCAATGGAAATACCGAAATGCGCTTCGCGAAGTGCACCTGCATCGTTCAGTCCGTCACCGATCATCAGCACTTTTTCGTGACCATCTTCCTGCTCATGCTCAACCCATTCACGCTTCTGGTGCGGGTCCATCTCAAAATGCATGTGCGATGGATCAATACCTGCGATAACTTCATTACTCAAAGCAGCCGCTTCCGAATCGTTATCACCTGATAAGAGCGAGATACCGTACTCCGCTCCAATAGCATGCACCGTTTCCTTCAATCCAGGTCGGTAACTGGTGGTAAAATCAACCCGTGCCCAAAGCACGCCATCTATCAGAACGGCCGTTTGTCCCATTCCGTGATGTTCCGATTTCCATGAGTTGAACTTCTTCCGCTGTTTCTCCTCCAAACGGTTCGGGTTCTTCAGTTCCACCAATGTTCCGTTCACCATTCCGTAGATGCCGACACCCGCATTTTCGGCAAAACCGACCACCTGCTGCTGTGGTGCGTTCGGAAACGCAGCCGCAAACGTTTTGCTGAGCGGATGCAGCGACTGCCGCGCGATATTCACCAGTGCCTCCAACTGGTCCTCGGTCAATTTCCGTCCAGAGAAATTCACGCTCCCTTTTTGGCGGATGGTAATCGTTCCTGTCTTATCGAAAACCACCTGGGTTATCTCTCCAAGCTTCGCGATAGCTTCTACCGAACGAACAAAGAATCCATTTCTACCGAAGTGCCGCATCATACTTCCGTAGGTGAACGGAATACTCAACGCCAATGCACACGGGCAGGCCACAATTAAAACCGCAGTTGTTGTGTTGACCCAATTGACCGGATCCACAATCCACCAATAAATGGCCGTAATGGCTGCAATGGCAAGCACCGCTGCGCTGAACCATGAGGCCACCTTGTCCGAGAAACGGATCAATGGCGAAAGATCTTCCTTTTTGGTCGTCTCCGAACTGTTCCAAAGCGAAGTGAGATAACTGGACGAAACGGGTTTGAGCACACGCAAGCGGATGACCGAACCACGGTTCTTACCTCCCGCATAAATGCGATTTCCCTCCGCTTTCGAAGCTGGCGCAGCCTCGCCCGTCACAAAACTGTAATCGATGGAAGCCTTATCTGAAAGCAACTCGCAATCGCACGGGATCAGCTCATCATTGTGTATCTGGATCTCATCTCCTTTCAGCAGATGCTTGATCATGATGGCATCCACGGTTCCATCTTCGCCAATTCGATTTACGGCAATTGGAAAGAACGAACGGTAATCGCGCTCGAACGAAAGTCCCGAATATGTTTTGGCCTGATACCATTTTCCGACCAACAGAAAGAAGATGAATCCCGCCAGCGAATCAAAGAATCCAGGACCGAGACCCATTACGATATCGTACGAACTACGGAAGAAAATGGCCAAGATGCCGATGGAAACAGGCACGTCCATGTTCACATGACCGGCCTTCAGACCTTTGTAGGCCGAAACCAGATAATCGCGCCCCGCGAAAAGCACCAGCGGCAACGCCAGCACCAGATTCAAGTAATTGAACAGCTGCGACCAGTTCTCTTCCAATTCCTTCCCGCCCAAAAGGTATTCGGGAAAGCTGAGCAGCATGATATTTCCGAAGCAGAAACCAGCCACACCCAAACGATAAAGCAATGCCTTATCTGTCGTTGGCCTGTCGTCTTTCTCTGTCGACTTCTGAAGATTGAGATTGGGCGCATAGCCGATGGAATGCAGCAGTTGCACCAATTCACGAAGCGAAACCTCACTCCTATTAAAAAGTATGTTCGCCCGCTTCTTTGGGAAGTTGACCTCACAGTTCTTTACACCAGCGTTCAGTTTTTCCAACCGCTCCAGCAGATACACGCAGGCACTGCAATGGATGGCGGGCAACTCAAACGTGATGCGCGCCATGTTGCCATCCGAGAAATCGAGCAGACTTTCCTGCACTTCCTCATTGTCCAAATAGGCCAGTTCTTGATCCTTTGCCACATCAGGCCGAATGCCCAACGGCCCGTTGGCGTACGCCTCATCCAACCCCACATCTTGTAGCAGCTGGTAGACCGTACTGCAACCGTTGCAGCAGAATTCGTGACCATCGTGATGGATGATCTCATCCACGCAAGGTTCGCTACAATGGTAGCACGTAGCAGTTTGGGTAACTGTTGACATGGATGGGTTTTACGGCAACAAAGGTTAAGCTAAGTTACCGCATCCGCTTGATGGCCATCAAACGGAAAACTGAGGTTTGTCAGGATGACCTCCCCCAACCCCTCCTTACCAGGAGGGGAGCGAGCCCCTCTGCCTTCGGCATCTCCCCAAAGGGGAGAATGGACTCTCCGAACAAACGCTTTATACAGTGGAGGAACGAGACGGATTCCTAAGAATCAATCTCCAGAAGCTTCTTCCATCTACCACTTTCCGAAAATTCCTTGATTGTCTGATTCCGAATTTCCAGTAGGTTTCTCATATAGTTTTCCAAGAACAAATCATCCACAATCCTGCCGAGAAACCCCAACGGACTTTCATATTCAAAGACATCTTTCATGATTGTTTTTCCTGAAGTTTGGGAGAAAGAAAAATGATGGTCATGCCTGAACCATTTAAAAGCTCCATGAACCATCTCATCAACAAAAGAATTTGGTCGATTGAACTCGGTAATTACCGATGTCAACTTTTGGTAAATACCAAAATGCTTGGCTCGCCAAGTAACTGTTTCACCCAGCTCAATCAAACCAGAAGTCCGTCCAGCGATGGCTTCTTCGTTTGTGTGTTTCGTTGAGATTTTGTGTAAGTCTATGCTTCGAGACAAATCGAAAACCACATTGATATCTGCTTCGATAATTGTGGTCAATTCGATTCTGGGCATTCCTAAAACCGATAATTCTTCAGCGCCTGAATGTTCAGGACCTTAATGTCGCGGCCTTTGGAACTGATGTAACCGTCTTCTTTGAACTCTGAAAGGGCGCGGATAACGGTTTCGGTGGCCGTTCCAACAATGCTTGCAATATCCTCGCGCCCGAGGCTGATGGTGAAATCATCGCGATGCTCTGCATTGTACTTCTCATACACTTGAACCAATGCATTGGCCACGCGCTTGCGCACCGAACTGTATGCCAGCTCGATGAGTTGTTCCTCTTTCTGTAAAATATTGTCTGCCAGCAACTTGATGAAATTGCTGATGACCTCTGGGTTGGAACCCATCAGATGGTAAAAGTCATCCTTCGGAATGAGCAGCACTTCTGCATCATCGATCACTTGGGCCGAATCGGTGTAATTGTCGTGTTCTAAAAGGGCCGTGTAACCAAAGAAATCGCCAGCGTTGTAAAGCCCAGTGATGTATTCCTTCCCGTCCTCATTCATCTTAAAGGTCTTCACCTTTCCCTTGTTGAGGAAATAGAGAAAAATGGGGGCATCGCCTTCTCTGAAAACATGCTCGCGGAGTGCATAATGCTTTACACGATGGTTCTTGGTGATCTGCTCCACCACTTTGCCCGTGGCCGTGGCCATGAACCCTTGAACGCCCAAGATGGTTCGTTCGGAACCTGCTTTCATGGCCGCACTCTTCTTCAGTCGCATTTCCACTGCATCCAACAGGTCGGTCTCCTCAAAAGGCTTGGTAATGTAGTCGTCAGCACCCAAGCTCATGCCTTTGCGCATATCCACGGTTTCAGACTTTGCCGTTAGGAAAATGAACGGAATTCCGAGCGTCTTCGGGTCTTTGCTCAGAATGTGAAGCACTCCGTAGCCATCCAATTCGGGCATCATCACATCGCAAATAATCAGGTCGGGCGATTCGCTCTTCGCTGCCGCCACGCCCTTCTTGCCATCTTCGGCAGTTACCACATCGTAATTGGCCAATTCAAGAATCTCCGCAATGTTCTCGCGCATCTCTAAATTGTCATCGATCACAAGTATTTTCTTTCCCATTATTCTGCTGCTGGATTATTCCTCGGTAAGGTGATCATAAAAGTAGTTCCTTCATTCAATTTACTGGTAAAATCAATGCTCCCGCCCATCAATTCCACGTGTTTAGAAACGATGTTCAATCCGAGACCCGTTCCTTGAATATTCGTTGCGTTTTTGGCGCGGAAGAACCGCTCGAACAAGTGTTTCTGTTCCTCTTCTGGAATGCCGATCCCTTTATCGGAAACCCGAATGGTCAACTGCGAATCCGCCAGTTCCACGGTCAGGCCGATCTCTGCATTTTCCTTGCTGTATTTTACCGCATTTGACAGCAGATTGAAAAGGATGTTGCGGAGCAGCTGCGGATCGAGCACTACCACCGACCCTTCACCACAGTCGAGCTGAATGGTCTGACCAGATTTGGTCATCGCCCCGATGTCCTCTACCACTGAGCGCACCACGTCACACATCTCAAATTCTTCGGGCCGATATTGGACCTTTCCTGCTTCGAGTTTTTCCAACGAAAGGAAATCGTTGAGGATGGATGTCAGGTTTCGGATGGAATTCTTGATACGGCCAACGTGCTTGCTCACCGATTCCATATTGCCTGCCTCGGCATGTCGGCTTACCAGATTGACCGAACTGAGCACCGTGGCCAACGGTGTACGGAACTCGTGTGAGGCCATCGACACAAACCTTGATTTGAGTTCGTTCAGTTCGCGTTCTTTTTTCAACGCGTTGATCATATCCTGCTCGGCTTGTTTCTGCTCGGTGATGTTCTTTTCAACCAACAGCACGCGGTTCACGCCTTCTTCCTCATCGTACAGCGGAACGGCCGACATGATGTAGGTATGGCCTCGCGATACGATCTCGAAACTGCGTGGCAGTCCTTCAAAAACGCGGTTCAGTTCGGTCTGCACCTTTTCGCGGAATTCTTTGGGCAGCAACGAAATGTAATTGAGACCGATGACCTTCTTTCGGTCAATTCCACTTCGTACAAACTCTCTTCCCTCCGCGAAGATGTAATTCAGTTCTCTGTTCAGCACATTGATGGTCCCATCTGGAAAATTCTGTGCGATGAGCGTGTAGAGATGCTGACTTTCTTCCAATGCTCTTACGGCCGCATTCAGCTCCTGCGTGCGTTGGCGCACACCTTCCTCCAGCTCTCTGTTAATCTGTAGGATCTTGTCCTCGGCTTCTTTTCGGGTGGTGATGTCAGAAATGAGCGCAACCACGCGCAGCTCGCCATCAAACTGGGCATGATTCAATGAAACTTCGACAGGAATTAAATTGCCTTCCGCGTCTTGCGCGCTAAGCTCCATTCCACTCCCCATTGTCCGTTTCTGTGGGTGTTTCACATAATTTTGCCGATGGTTCGCATGGATTTTCCGAAGCGCGGAAGGAAGCAGTTCATCCACATTCATTCCTATCAATTGCTCCATGGGATATTTAAAGAGCTTGACGGCAGAAGGATTTGCCTCCACAATGACCCCGTGTCTATTGGCCACGATCATCGCTTCGGTAACGATCTCGTAGACCAGTTTGTATAGGTCGTTCTCGTGAATTTTTTTCATCAGCCTGCCCAGTTCTGTCGGTCCAAACTTCGGTATTGTATGGCCTCGGCCAAATGTTCAGGTCGAATATCATCCGAATTTTCAAGGTCTGCAATGGTTCTTGAAACCTTAAGAATCCGATCGAATGCGCGGGCAGAAAGTCCCAATCTGTCGGTGGCCTTCTTCAGCATCTCTTTTCCCGAATCATCGATCTTGCAGACCTCTTTCAACAATTTCGTCCCCATCATGGCATTGCTGTGCACCTGTGGGTTGTTCTTGAACCGTTCGATCTGCTTTTCGCGTGCTTGTATCACGCGCGCTCGTACTTTCTCACTTTTCTCCGCAGGGCGAAAATCTGCCAACTCATTGATCGGCACGGGCGTCACTTCCACATGAATGTCGATGCGGTCCAGAAGTGGCCCCGAGATCTTGTTGAGGTACTTCTGCACCACGCCTGGAGCGCAGACACAATCCTTCTCAGGATGGTTGTAATACCCGCACGGACACGGATTCATCGAAGCGACCAGCATCAAACTGCTCGGATACTCTACCGAAAGCCGTGCACGCGAAATGGTCACCATCCGATCCTCCAAAGGCTGGCGCATTACTTCAAGTACAGAACGCTGAAATTCTGGCAGCTCATCTAAGAACAGTACACCATTATGTGCAAGAGATATTTCTCCAGGTTGCGGAATCTGCCCGCCACCGACCAAAGCCGCATCGGAGATCGTATGGTGCGGACTTCTGAACGGCCTTGTGGTCATTAAAGATGTGCTCGAACCCAGATTGCCAGATACAGAATGGATCTTGGTTGTTTCCAAGGCTTCTTTCAGCGAGAGCGGAGGAAGAATCGATGGCAGTCGCTTGGCAAGCATGGTCTTTCCCGCCCCTGGCGGACCGATAAGCAGCAGATTGTGGCCTCCCGCAGCCGCAATTTCCATGGCGCGTTTGATGTTCTCTTGCCCTTTTACATCGGAAAAGTCGAGGTCGGAATCGTTCAGTTGCCTGTAAAATTCCTCGCGTGTGTTCACAACCGTTTTATCCAACGGCATCTTGCCATCGAAGAAGTGGATCAGTTCCTGAATGTTCTCAATCCCATACACATCCAGATCATCTACAATCGCAGCTTCGCGCGCATTCTGCTTTGGCAGGATGAATCCTTTAAAGCCTTCTTCGCGAGCCTTGATGGCAATGGGCAACGCGCCTTTGATGGGTTGCAACCCACCATCGAGCGACAGCTCTCCCATGATGATGTAATCGGACATGCCGTTCGATTTTATCTGCCCCGAAGCAGCGAGAATTCCTGCGGCAATGGTCAGGTCGTATGCGGAACCTTCCTTCCGCAGATCGGCAGGTGCCATGTTGATGGTGATGGTCTTGCCAGGAACATGATAACCTACATTCTTCAGCGCAGCGCGAATACGCGATTGGCTTTCCTTTACGGCATTATCTGGCAGGCCGACCATGTAAAAATTAACGCCTTGACCTGCCACATTGCTCTCTACGGTGATGATGTGAGCATCGACCCCATAAACAGCACTTCCGTAGGTTTTGACAAGCATTGGTATTAGGTTTCCTGTTCAATCAGCATCACCAGAATGTGAATGACCTTGATATGAATTTCCTGGATTCTGTCTGAGTAGTTGGAATGGGGTGCACGGATCTCCACATCGCAGATTTTTGCCAATTCGCCACCGTCTTTTCCTGTTAGTGCGATAACATGCATTCCTTTCTCCTTGGCCGCCTTTGCCGCGTTGATCACATTGGCCGAATTGCCCGATGTGCTGATGGCCAAAAGCGCATCATACTGCTTTCCGAAACCTTCCACAAAACGGGAGAAAACGTGCTCGTAACCGTAATCGTTGGCGGCACACGAAATGTAACCCGGATCGGAAATGGCCATGGCGGGAATCGGTTTGCGCTCATCGCGGAAACGACCGCTGAGTTCTTCGGCAAAATGCATGGCATCGCTCATGGAGCCACCGTTGCCGCACGAATAGATACGTCCTCCCAACTTCACGGAATTGACCAACAGGTTGGCCGCTTTGCGAATGGCCTGAAGGTTTGCAGCATCGCTCATGAACTCTTCCAGCACACGTGCAGCTTCCTGCAACTCCTTATCTATCTTCTCCAACGACATGGCGTTGAAAGTAAGAAAACAGCGGTAATCTTTTGTTAGAAAAATGCGCTACAATTGTATCAAGCGCTTCTGCGTTTCGATATCGAACGAGCGCAACAGCAGTTCTTCTTCGGTGAATTCGGCAGGGCGACCGTCTTCCACCACATGCCTATCGCTTTCAGGTTTCAGAATTTCGAGTGCCAACCCTTTGAATTTGGTCTGCACGGCTCCGAGAAAATGTTGTCCGAAAACGGTGTGACCTCCTTCATACAGCTGTAGCTGGTACTCTTCATAAGTGGTGATGTAACCGCAATACGCGTTGGTGTAAGTGGAACAGACAACCTCTGTCACACCACGGTCGGCAAGGATCTCAAGCAGCGAATTCTCCAGGCGCTGGCCTGCAATGGTTGTGATCTCTGCGGGAATTCCTGCCAAGGCCAAGTTTCCGATAATGACCAACTGGATTGGCAGCACCTGCGGAATCCACGGTTTTTCGCCCAAGCTTCCGTTGGCGTGGAACCGCTTGAACTGACCGACCGCTGGATCGGCCCACGCTGGAACGACCAAATTCTTGATGTCGCGTGTACCGAGAATTCTTCGGTCATCCGCCTCTACAAGAATATCTTTTGGG
Source organism: Flavobacteriales bacterium (assembly GCA_016124845.1). NCBI lineage: Bacteria > Pseudomonadati > Bacteroidota > Flavobacteriia > Flavobacteriales > Flavobacteriales bacterium. The sequence continues at coordinate 6,588 of WGMW01000015.1, read as the reverse complement.
CCTTGCGTAAGGTACTTGAGGTGAATCCGTTCAGCCTTGTCTTTCGGTTTGAACGGAGCCGCTGCCAATTCATACGCTTTCTGCGCTCTGCACAGCGTTCTTGCCAACGCACCTACTGCTGGTGGCATGCCAGGACCTTCCTTGGTTCCTTCGAAAAACGAAACTCCATGACATGCAGGACCCGTGCGGGCATCTTCCTGTCCGCGGGCGAATTCCCTGTCAACGATCACCTTTCTGAAATCGACATAGGTAAGTGCATAATCGATCTGTAGCGGAAGTTCTTCTTGCTTCTTGGCCGACTTGAAAAGATCGTGCGCGTGCTCAAACTGAATGTTCCCATTGAATTTGGCACTTTCGAAATCGTCCTCAAACTTGCCACGCGTCCACTTTTTTTTGCGGTCCCATTTGTAGTTGGGAGTTACATCGCCCGTCTTCCGCTGCGCAAAAACAGAAATGAATTTGTCTTTCTTGCGTTTGCGCACCTTGTTCTCATGATACTTGGCCGCATAGCCTTTATTGTCGGAGCAAATGCGATGATTGTCATTGCTCAAACTGGTGGTATGCACCCCGAACCAGTTCCATGATGCGATCGGGTTTCCTTCCAGATCATCCACGCGCATCAGCAACATGTTGCGGTCCACCGCTTGGTTGGTTTCTTCCTTTTTGAGTTTCGTTTTTACTTCAGGATTGGCATTGTACGCATCCAACGAACGGTTGTAGGCCACTTCCTTATCGGCCGCCACTTCGCCCCGCGAAAGTTTAATGGCGGCAGGTTGGAGATTTTCCGCAGCGGTAACGATCGCCTCCACAATTCCATCCACCACCTTTTGGTAAACCTCTGGCACAAACCCAGGAATGGACATGTTGTAGAGCCCGAAGTGCGAATAACCGCCAGGTGCGCTGTGCGTGTGCTGCGCGGTCAGCATCACCGCATCTTCGGTAAAACCCAGATGCTCGTGCTTTCGGTTCAGTTTTTTCATCACGCCACGCTTAATGGCAATGGTGATGAAGCATATCTCGGCATTGACCAACGCCACCTTCTTTCCCGTAGTGGTATCGCGAATAACCATGGCCCGAGCAAACAGGTCGGTTTCCACTCCTTTGACAATGTTGTAATACATGCCATACCCCATCATCCCTACACCGAGCTTGAACGCGGTGATGTCGGCTTTTGCAACGCCTACTTCGTACATGTTCCTTAAAGTGTTTTTGTAGATCTGCGCGTAATGCGAAGACTGCTAAAAGTAGAAACTATGCATGCATCTGATAAATGTCAATTGAAATTTTTCGGTCTTTTGACGATAACCTGCAACAAATGCAACAGAATCGGCATCTCATCGTCTTTGTGAAGAACCCCGTTCTCGGAAACGTGAAGACGCGTTTGGCCACCGATATTGGAAATGCGAAGGCCTTGGAGGTTTATATGCAACTGTTGAAGGTCACTCGAAATTCAGCCGAAAAGGCCAATTGCACGCGGCATGTTTTTTATTCGGATGAAATTGAAAGCGATGCATGGGATGATGATGCCTTCAACAAATTTGTGCAGGAAGGGAACGACCTTGGCAAACGGATGAAGAATGCCTTTGAGCAGATCTTTGCGCTGGGCGCGGAAAAAGCTGTGATCATTGGAAGCGACTGCCCTGAACTTACCACTGAGATCATTGAAGAGGCATTCAATATCTTGGAGCTGAAAGATGTTGTTCTTGGCCCAGCAAAGGATGGCGGTTACTACCTGTTTGGGATGAAAAGGCTGCTACCCTTTCTGTTTGAAGGCAAAGAATGGAGTACCGATTCGGTTCTATCGGAAACCATTCAAGACCTGAAAGAAAACCGACTTTCATACGGAATGCTGACCGAACTTTCCGATCTGGACACAGCAGAAGACCTTTACCTGCTGGCCGAAACATGAACCTATCAGTTTTCGCTTACCCGTTGAATGAACGTGTAGATCGCGCCCCACAAGAGGCCGATGAGTGCCAATGCCAGCGAAACAATCCCTGAGATCATTCCTGCCAAGGCAAAACCACGGCCGCGTTTTTCGCCACGTCCCGTTTCGCGCAGCCCAATAATTCCTGTGACCATGGCAGCGATGCCGAAGAAAAGACCAACGAGGGCAAATATCCACCAGAAGGCGATTCCGCCAGAGAAGATGAACGAGGTAAGGAAAGCAAGGCCCGTTATTACCAGACTCAGCCCAATAACTCCCAATCCCGTTGAAACAATACCAAGCACCGACCATCCGAACTTCTCATCTTCCACACCTTGAAAAACCGCTCTGCGCAACTCTCCATTCAACTTTTCCTTCTTCAGTTCTTTGAATGGATGAAGCAACGCCTCACTCACGTTGGAAGGGTCCGATTTTCTGGTCTTCACCACAGGCTCCTCTTCTACGCTTGCCACAAGAACATCCGATGCAGCGGGCTCGTCATTCTGCTTCGTTGCATTAACCTGTTCCACAGGTTTCGTTTCCAATGGTTCCACCGAGAGGTTCTGTTGCTTCACTTCGGCAACTTCTGTTACCGTTCGGTGATTCTTTTTATTCAAAACCTCGACATGGAAACCAGGTCGGTATCTGCGTTTCACAATATCAATATTGCCACAGGACGAAACCAGCAATCCAACGAGGACGATCAAAACCAGTTTACCGCTAATATGTTGAGCTTTCATATTTCAGATCTGATACTCAAAAATACACCAAATAAAAAGCCCGCTCCATGGAGCGGGCTTTGCAATAACTGATTTTCACTATTTCCTAATTCAGAACGAAAATCGCAAAGAATATCGCTCCCACAATGATAGCAAGCACGCCCAGTCCAGCCCCGATTATTCCGAACAACATTCCCATTTTAGACTGAGAGGAAGACCCGCTGTTTTTCTTGTAAAGAATGGAGAATGTAATGGCCGCTCCGCCAAGCAGGATGGCAAGAACAGCAGCTCCCCAAACAAAACCCGTAAAGAACACAGCGGTAAGGAATGCAAACAGCAATGCCATGGCTCCGAACGCCAATGAACCGATCCCTGTTCCGAACGAGACCCACTTCATCCACTCTGTGCTTGCCACAGGCGAAGGTTTCTTCATCTCGTGCTCAATGGTTCTCATTCTGTCCTTGAAACTCATTTCCTTGAACTCAGGCGAATGAAGCTGTTTCTTCATGCTCTCCTTTTTCTCCGCTACCGCACTGAAGTTGTCAGAAGGGGTGTTTTCCGTGCTTGCAGTAAGTTCTTCCGAAGGCTTTTCTGAGGCAAGCGTTGGCTGCTTCGATTCCATCGGTTCAACTTTTTCCGCATGCCGAGCATCTGCAACTTCAGGTTCTTCCACCTCATGCGATTTTTTCTGCTTCTTCGAAATATCTACATGAAATCCAGGACGGTATCTGCGTTTTACGATGTCGATGTTGCCACATGATGAGAACATCAGCCCAGCAGAAAGTACTGCCAAGAGCATTTGCAATTGAAGATTTCTTTTCATGACCAAGTGATTTTTCTGATTTGAGAGCGAAGTTACCAAAGTGCTGTTGCCAGCAATTGACGAATGACAGGATTTTTCAACCGCAGGTTATTGATTACTCAACTCGTCCCAACTGTGCAAAGCACTCTCCCACTCGGTCATCTTGGCGTCCAACTCGCTTTGCTTCTGCTGATATTCCTTAAAGACATCACGTTCTTCCAACGCTTCTTTGTAAGCTGCCGCATCCAGCATCAGTTCATCCAGATCGGCAATCTGCTGCTCGATAATGGCAATTTCCTTTTCCAGCCGTTCGGCCTTGTTCTTTGCGTTGCGAAGTTCCTTTTCCTTGGCCTTGCGCTCCTTATAATCCTCCTTGCTCTGCGTTCTGGATTCTTCCTTTTTAGGAACTTCCACCTTTGGTTTTGAACTGAATTCCTGAATACTTTCTGCCTTCACTTTGGCCAAGAACTCGTACACATCGCCAATATGTTCCCGCACGTTCTTGTCTTTGAACTCGTAGACCTTGGAGGTCAGTCCGCTGAGGAAATCACGGTCGTGCGAAACGATGAGCATCGCTCCGTCATATTTCTGCAGCGCCTGTTTCAGCACATCTTTGGAATGCATATCGAGATGATTGGTCGGTTCGTCCAACACCAACAGGTTCACAGGTTCGAGCAGAAGTTTGGCCAATGCCAATCGGCCGCGCTCACCACCCGAAAGCACGCTTACTTTCTTATCCACGTCCTCACCGCTGAACAGGAATGAGCCGAGAATATCGCGCAATTTTGTGCGGATGTCGCCCCGTGCCACATCATCCAATGTTTCCAGAACGGTTTTGGAACCGTCCAGCGTTTCGGCCTGATCCTGCGCGTAATAGCCCATCGTGACGTTGTGGCCCAATTCAAGCTTTCCTGTGTGGTCCAATTCTCCTACAACGATTTTTGAGAATGTGGTCTTGCCCTCACCGTTCTTGCCGAGCAAGGCCACTTTTTCACCACGGTTAAGCATCAGATCAACGTTGCGCAGCACTTCCTTATCTCCATAACTCTTGCTTACGCCTTCCGAAAGAACCACCACTTTACCTGAGCGTGGCGCTGGCGGAAATCGCAGTCGCATCACCGAAGTATCCACCTCCTCCACTTCTATCCTATCCACTTTCTCCAACGCCTTGATGCGGCTCTGGACCTGTGTTGCTTTTGATGCCTTATAGCGGAAACGCTCAATGAACTTCTCGGTGTCGGCAATGAACTTCTGCTGATTCTCGTAAGAGGCCTTCTGCAGTTCAATGCGCTCAGCGCGCTGCTTCACATATTTGGAATATGGAACCTTGTAATCGTTAATTCGCCCAAGTGTGATCTCAATGGTCCGATTGGTCACGTTATCCAAAAATGCGCGGTCGTGCGAAACCAGAAGAACGGTTCCGTTGTGATCCTTCAGAAACTCCTCCAACCATTGGATGGAAAGGATGTCCAAGTGGTTGGTCGGCTCATCCAGCAGCAGAACATCTGGCCGTTGCACAAGAATTTTGGCCAACTCCACACGCATCTGCCAGCCACCGCTGAATTCTTCCACTTTACGGGTAAGGTCACTTCTTAGGAAACCGAGGCCAAGTAGGATCTTCTCGACCTCTGCATCGGCCGTGTCGCCACCCAACAGGCTGAAACGCTCGGTAGCCACCGTCATGTCGTGGATCAGATCCATGTACGAATCGGTCTCGTAATCCGTCCGTTCTTCCAATTCTTTGGTGAGCCTTTTCACCTTGGCGTCAAGTTCTTTCAACTCTTGAAGCGCACCGTACGTTTCCTCAAAAATGGACTTGCCCAATTTCGGTTTGATGTCCTGAGAAAGGTAACCGATGGTTGTCCCGCTGGGTTTGGAAACGTTGCCCGATTCGGGTTCCAATTGCCCCGAAATAACCTTGAGCATGGTCGATTTTCCTGCACCGTTCTTCCCAACAAGACCGATCCTGTCTTTGGGATTGGCAAGAAAAGAGATGTTATTGAACAGGAATTTCCCGTTGAATTGAACTGAAACCTGGTTGAGTGAGATCATGCCGCAAAAGTGCGGAATTGCTTTGGGTTAAGTGACCTGAATCGCAGTTGAAATTTGTAGGAATGAGTTCCTTTGTCGCCTCAATCCACTAAGAATGAAAACTTCCATCCTATCAAGCGTTTTCAAGAACAAATGTCCACGCTGTCATGAAGGTGATCTTTTCCTTACCAAGAATCCTTACAGCTTCACCAATTTGGACAAGATGCCCGACAAGTGCCCTGTCTGTGGACAGAAATATTGGATCGAGCCAGGATTCTATTACGGAGCCATGTATATCAGCTACGCGCTCACAATCGCATTGAGCGTGGCCATCTTCGTGGCCATGATCGTGCTCTGGCACTTCGACATTAAGTGGTACTTAGGTCTGAACTTTACCTCCATGCTCATTCTGTTCCCGCTGATCTTCAGACTATCGAGATCCATTTGGGCGCATATTTATATTAAATCAAATGTGAAAAATCGTTAATCCCTCTATATCCGCTGGCAGTAGGCACTAGCATGTTCCAAGCGTTGTACTTCCATACAGTTTCCTGTCAATATTGATTCTCGGCAAATGCTTTGCACTCATTTCCAAAATGCATAACCTACTAATTTGAAAATTAATTTTCTTTCAACCGAAGACAAAGACTGGCGAAGCACATTAGAATGTTACATACAAGGAGGTGATTCTTAAAATCATTTTCACCAATCCTCACTCGTCAATCTTAGTCTTAATTTGAAGCCCATAAAACTTCATACTATCACCGTTTTTTCTATAACTTTTGTCTCAGAAAAATTCATATTTGTTGAGACGTTGACAAAATATTCGGACAGTCTTCATGAATCTCCCCTTCGGTATACTTTTAAAAATTTGGGCACTATGAAAAATATTTACCTCTTACCCTTAGCATTATTTCTGGCAATGACCGCTCATAGCCAAAACGTAGGCGTGGACGTATCGACCCCCTTACAGAAGCTTGATGTCGCGGGCGGTCTGCGTATCGGCAGCACCTCCAACGGGGTGGCAGGTTCCATGCGATGGGACGGTACCAACTTCCAGGTGCATGACGGTTCCCAATGGATCACCTTCGGGGCGGGGACAGACCATG